>NZ_JVDT01000043.1 GCF_001076885.1 Bacillus sp. 522_BSPC | reverse complement strand
TTCGTATTTATTGTTAGCTGAAATGTTTATGTCCCAGCCTCTTAATTAAAAGGCTATTTAGCAACCTTTGCTGAACTATCATTCACAGATTTTTTAAAGCCTCTCGTCGACTAAGTGGCTTTAAATCGTTGAAAGAAACGAAATCTCTCACAGCTACGGGATTCGTTTTTGCATATTCTCGCAGTACCCATCCTATTGCTTTCTGGACAAAAAATTCGTCACTATCAGCTCTAGAAAGAATATATTGAAACAAACGTTTTTCATCTGTTCTCTTCTTATAGTAAAGTTGATATAGCAATGCCGATCTTTGTAACCAAAAATTATCATCTACAATCCATTGATCTGCATATTGAGCTATTAGTTCTGGATAGATTGTGAACAGATTACCCATTATATGTGGAGAAAGCACATCCACCGTATCCCACCATGATTTTTTCACTAATAACGAACTTAACCATGGCATATCATCTGGGGTAAGCTCTTTTTTTACTTTTTCAAGAATATCAAGAGCTGCTTTTTGATACTCTCTTTCTGATCGTTCCCACAATATAAAAATAATACCTTTTAAGTTTTCTTTTGTTGGGACTCCATATTCACGAAAGAACTGTTTCGTCAGTTTTCGGCGTATTGGTGTTCGAATCCCTAAAAAGGCAAATTGGTTCCGCAAATAATTCTCCGACCATTCCGCATAATCCCTATCCATATGTTGTGTATATAGTTTAACAAGTTCCTCTACATAATTATTTGTTACGTCCATCACTTAGCACCTTATTTTGAATTTTTATATTTTAAGCTGTTCTTCTATTTCTTCTCCTCTTGCACCAAGGTATAGGACCTTTTTTTCTTGTATGAGCACACGATAGCTGACAATTCCTGCTTCAGCAATCTCTTGCAAGAAGGCTAAGAAAGGGAGCGAGATGTTAGCAATTGCCGCAAGTACCTTCTTTCTATTAAAATTATCTGAAACTACCAAGTTTACTTGGGAATCTGTTTTAAATTCCTTGTATACTCCTTTATAGGTGGCTTGCCCTGTTGAAACTTCGATTTCGTATTCATTAATTCCTCTTTGGGACAATTCATCTAAGAATAGAGCAAAATCTATTATACCGTTACTTCTTCTCTGAATAATTTCTTGGAACTCGTTTTCTGTTATTTTGTCATTCATACATAATACCTCCACTAATGATTGTATTTCCTTTCAATCTGTATCGTCATTTTAACCTTGAACATACTTCTTATTCTTGTAAAAATGGGACATTATCTTTATGAAGGGAAAAAAAATCACTCGGTATGGAGGCTGTATGCTTTCGAAATTCTTTTATAAAGTGTGATTGGTCAGTATATCCAGCTTCAAAAGCTATATCTACCAATTTATTTGTTGTATTCGCCAAGTCTAGAGCATATTGAAATTGGACAATTTGTGAGAATGCCTTAGGGGAAACGCCGAATCTCTCCGTAAATTTTCGTCCAAATTGCCTTCTGCTAAGAACTACATCTTGGGCTAATTCATTAATTCGCATGGTACCATGTGTTGCTATTATTTGATTGATTACCCATGAAATCCAAGGATCAGTATCCATTTCTTTGAACTCTTTCCATAACATTTCTTCTGCAAGCGCGTTCCGTCTTTTATATTATCTATTCATATAATATTTGATGTATCTTTTAATAGAAGTTTTTTAAAAAGTTCTATTATTTCCTATTGATTTATAATGGTAATATACCATTTAAAGAACTTTTTAAATAGGATCTCCGTCTCCTTTTTTCCATAACAATATATGACTACTTCCCTAACCAACAAACCGTTAAATCCCTAATCAAATGCGGCAACGTTTCAAACGAGTATGGCTTATAAACTCTCTCTGTCCACCGGTGAGCATCCATCCCATATACGCCAATATTAATAGCTGGAACATTCAGCTCCCTTATCTTATCAACCGGGACTGGGTAAATACTCTTCCATTCAGGAAAATTATGAATAAGGGATTCTATTTCTTCTTCTGTGTCATGAAGGGATAAATAGCTACTGTCTGATAGATAGGGGAAAAATCTTTTGATAGAAAATTGTTCGACTGAACCAGATTCCCATTTTCCTACCACTTCATCGATAACGCCTATTACGCGTTTATCCCGCTTACTTTCTCCTATTAAATAATGATGGGGACAATAAGGTGGAGCAAAAAAGATAATAATACAAGGAACTCCAGTAGAATCTTGCTGCCTTAGGGAATCTACTATTTGAAAACAAACCTCCCGTGGGTCTTCCTCTTTATAGGCAGCTTCCATTTGTTCCGCTATTCCCTCCACATCCACTCCTTGCTTTCGAAGCTTCTCGCAATACTCATCAAACGTATAAACTTCCATTTCCCATTTGGGCATTTCCTCAGGAAAATGATTACGTAAGGCATACAATTGATACTGCTTCTGATAATAAGTTTCCGTCGTTCTCGCTGCCTTATTCGCAATCCTTTTTAATTTCTCAACTACTACTTGTGGACTATCCTCTAATACCATTAAATTAAAATAAATATGACTCGTTACCGCTGTTTGCACATTATAAAAGTTTTTAGTATCCCGGTGATATAAAACAGACGGCGGTGTCATCAGCTCTCCTTCTACCTGTTCGATCAATTCCATATTATTATTGATAAGACGGTTTAATTCTGAGGTTACAAGCGTTGGATCTAACCCATCTAGCGTTCTTCCAACATGCGTTTCTCTCCCATATACGTAAAAGCAAGGAAGTAGCTTGCCAACTGCTCCCGTATAAATATATTTCTGCTCATCCCCTGGAAAAAGAGAAGTTATGTAATCAGTATTGATTGCTACAATATAATCCAGCTGTTCCTCTTTACGAAGTCGCAGTAGCTCATCAACAGCAGCAATTACTCCTGTATGCTGATTTTCTTCCACTGGATTGACCATAAAGATAATCTCTCCATCCCATTTATCACGATGCTCACTCAGATAAAGAATATTCGCTAGATGAACAGCAATCCCACTCTTCATATCAAGCGCTCCACGTCCAAACATCCAATCACCTGAATGCGCTTGTTCTTGAATCTCTTTATTTCCCTCCCAGCTTTTGAAAAATTCTAGCAAGCGCTCTGGCATATTTGCTAGTTCTTGAATTTTCCCATAATCATCTGTTCCTACTGTATCTAAATGAGCATGATAAATGACAGTCTTCTTGGATGCACCATTGCCTTTTATCCTTGCAAAAACATTCTTTCTGCCAATTCCATCATTAGGCAAAGGCTGTGTCCATATCATTTCAGGACAGTCTTTAAAATAAGGAAAACTATGAAGAATTTCCTCTATCTTATTGGCAATCTCAACCTCTCCCACTGTTCCATTAATACTTAGAATGTTTACGAGAGAAGTAGTCAGTAAGTTTACTTGATTGAATGTGGATAGGTTTTCTAGTTTTTTGAACATTTTATCTCACCCTTTTCATTCTGTTGTATTTCGAATCATACCGAATAAAGAGAATATTATCTTTTAATATGTTAAATAATCTTACGTATTTTCTCTCTATCATTAAATCCCTCTGTAAAAAAATAGCCGCCCCAACAAATCAGGACGGTTCTTTTGCTTCCTCAAGAGGATATTCTGTGCAATTTCTTTAAAAGTGATTCTTCCATCTTCTTGTAAAAAAGAGATAATTTTTAAATCAATATCATCGATTCCTTCCAATCTATCCACCAACCCTTGAGTATACTTTTGTCCACTACATAATAGTTTGATTTACTTATAACACGTTACATTTATCTTGTAAAATATATCTATCCTACTAGTGGCTATTATGTACCCAGATGATGAACTTTGCACTTCTTGTTTCCATATCAAAAAGCATCCTACTTATCAGCATTTTACTCTTAAATAAACAAATCATTTTATAATTTTCCGAATTTTATATTTAAAATCCGAATATTATACGCTATAATGATGACATTATACGACAAATATCCCCTTATAATTCCGGTAATATGGTCTGGAAGTCTCTACAGAGTGGCCGTAAATCACTCTACTATGGACGGAAAATTTCTTTTTTTCTAGAAACCGTTCTTTTTCTGCTGAACGGTTTTTTTCTATAGGAGGCAACAAGCGGGAAATAGAAAAGGAGAAGGAAAATGGAAGATATACTTAAAGACATACTTGCGGCATTAAGTGTTGTATTAAATGGATTGCCACAAGGATTACTGGCACTTTCCTTTGGCTTCGCATCTGTACCAACTGCATTAGCATTTTTTGTGGGGGCTGTTGGGAATAGCTTAACAAGTAATGTGGCTGTTATTTCCTTTCAAGCGGAAACAATCGCCGTTGCAGGAACAATGGGTAAAAATATGAGAGAACGGCTTTCTTCAATCTTTTTTGGTGCCCTTTTATTAGTTATTATTAGTATATTTGGATTGATGGAGCAAATCGTTGCCTGGATTGGTCCAGTTATTACAAATGGAATGATGGCAGGTGTTGGTTTCATGCTTGCAAAGGTTGCGTGGGATATGGCAAAAAATGATCGAATCATTGGCATAACTTCTTTTGCAAGTGCTTTACTGACCTATATTATTACAAAGGACTTAGTGTATACAATCACTATTTCTGTCATACTTTCTAGCATTGTCTATCATTTCACGAAAAAAGAGGGTGTCACTATCACAAAAAACATATTAGAAGATAAATTTAAGCTTCAAAAATTCATTGTGAATTCTTCGGTTATTCGTGGGGCATTAGCTCTTGTTTGTTTAAACATTGGGGCAAATATTGCCTTTGGTAAAATCAATGGAGAAATCGCTGGAGAAAGTGTAAATATTGATACTCTTACAATCATAAGTAGTTTAGCTGACATGGCTTCTTCCCTGTTTGGCGGAGGACCAGTCGAAGTAATTATTTCAGCCACAGCATCTGCCCCACATGCCGTTTGGGCAGGCGTTTTAACAATGGCAATAATGGCAGCTATCTTACTCTTTAAACTCTTACCAAAAATCGGAAAGTATGTACCTAGTTCTTCAATTGCCGGCTTTCTATTCGTTTTAGGAGCAATCGTGACATTACCAGGAAACGCGACTGCTGCACTAACTGGCACTGAAGCTGGTTCTCCTATCGTTGCTGCTGTAACCATAATTGTTACAGCTATCGCTGATCCATTTTTCGGACTATTAGCTGGAGTTGTTATGGAATTTCTACTAGGAATCTTTGGAGTTTAAAAGAATAGGAGGGTTTTATTAATTGGAAACTTATACACTAAGAGTCGCAGGAGTAAAAAGAGAATTACCTATAATCCCTATTTCTAAAGAATTAAAGATTGCAAGCTTTGTAATCTTAGGAGACACAGAAATAGTTGCTGCTTCTGCTCCTTTACTAGCAGAACATTTGAATGGAGTAGACTATTTAGTTACAGCAGAAGCAAAAGGAATCCCACTTGTATTTGAATTAGCTAAACAATTAGAAATGACTGAATACATCGTTGCCCGAAAAAATGTGAAACCATATATGAATGAACCACTAATCAATCAAGTAGTTTCCATTACGACTCAAAAGGAACAATTACTCTGTCTGGATGGTAAAGACGCAGCCAAAATTAAAGGAAAGCAGATTGCCCTAATTGATGACGTCATTAGTACAGGAGAATCTATGCGAGTACTCGAAGAACTTGTTAGCAAGGCAGGTGGAATCGTTGCTGCTAAGGCAGCGATTCTAGCAGAAGGAGCCGCAGCTGAAAGAGACGATATCATCTACTTAGAAAAACTACCAATTTTCAAGGGAAATTGAATTAAACAAAGGAAGCAGTAGAATCTTCTCTCTGCTTCCCACCATTTCTCTTACTCCATCGAAACCCAAACACTCTTCACTTCCGTATAGTTATTCAAAGCATAGGATCCCATTTCGCGGCCGATTCCGGATTGTTTGTAGCCACCGAATGGGGATGCTGCGTCGAATGTATTGTAGCAATTGACCCAAACAGTTCCGGCACGTAGCCTGCTAGCAATATAGTGGGCGTTTGCAATATCTCTCGTCCATACGCCTGCTGCTAATCCGTACTCACTATTGTTGGCCCGATTGATTAATTCATCTAAATCATCATAAGGCATAGCGGAAATAACTGGTCCGAAGATTTCCTCCTTGGCAATAATCATTTCATCGCGAACATCGGCGAATACTGTCGGAGAAACGAAGTAGCCTTCTTCTCGTGGATTAAAGCCACCTGCGACTAGCTGTGCCCCTTCCTTCAACCCTCTCTCAATATAGCCAAGAACACGCTGCTGCTGTTCAGCAGAAACGAGCGGTCCAATTTCTGTATCACCGTGGATACCCGCACCTTGCTTAATGTTTTTGGCCTGTGCAGCCATATCTGCAATGACATTATCAAAATGCTTCTTCTGGATGAACACCCGTGAGCCTGCACAACATACCTGTCCCTGGTTGAACATAACACCATTCAATGCTCCTGGAATTGCTTTTGTTAAATCCGCATCAGGAAGGATAATGTTCGGTGATTTCCCACCAAGCTCCAGTGTTACTCTCTTCAATGTTTTCGAAGCATTAGACATAATCATTTTTCCAACTTCTGTTGAACCTGTAAAAGCGATTTTATCAACTAACGGATGATCAACTAGTGGCTGCCCCGCTGTTTCTCCAAATCCAGGAACAATATTTACGACGCCATCTGGGAACCCAGCTTCCTGCATTAGTTCTGCTAAATAAAGAGCAGATAGTGGTGTTTGCTCAGCTGGCTTCAGCACAACCGTACATCCTGTGGCAAGTGCCGCTCCAAGCTTCCACATCGCCATAAGAAGTGGGAAATTCCACGGAATTATTTGCCCAACTACACCGACCGCCTCATGACGTGTATAGTTAAAGTATGGACCACTAACAGGGATTGTCTGTCCAACAATCTTTGTACTCCATCCAGCATAATAGCGCATATGCTCAATGGCTAAAGGAATATCGGCATTCGTCGTTTCACGGATTGGTTTTCCATTATCTAGCGTTTCTAATTGGGCAAGTTCTTCGCTATTTTCCTCCATCAAATCAGCCAATATGTACATAAGACGACTACGCTCAGAAGCACTCATTTTTGACCATGGTCCCTCATCAAACGCTTTTCGTGCAGCTTTCACTGCCAAATCAATATCTTCCACACCCGCTTCATAGACACTTGCTAAAACTTCTCCAGTCGCTGGATTATAACTATCGAACGTTTTTTGCGATTTACTCTCCACAAACTCCCCATTAATAAATAACTTTTTCTTACCACTCAGGAATTTTTCAACCTTTTCTTTTAAAACTACAGTCTGTTGGTTCATCGAATTCCTCCTTAAAAAGTAGATTTAACGGTCAAGTATCAATTTTAGAAAACGCTTACAAAAATAATATTAACACTGTGAAAATAGAGATACAACAAATATAAAGGGAAAAATTTCGAGAGAATTTGACATTACGACGGCAAGTGACATCTAGTGACATTAGTAGAGGGATAGTCCTTGAGTAATTAATCGACATACAAAAACTATCCCTAAGCTTTAATTAATAATAATAAGAAAATTTAGAAATATTTCCATGTACTAATCCTTCTCTCTCTCCATTCCCTTTCTACCATTTAAAAGAAAACTATATTCAAGTATTACTTTTCTGTCTTCCATTCCTTTTTTTACTTTCCATGTTTTCACTACTTGATTATCTAAGATGAATGCTGATACTTCAAAGTATATCTCTTCCCCGTTTTTAAATAAAATAGCGCTCTTATATTTCCTATTATTTCTTACTGGGTGTATTTGATCAATATGCTCGGTGAATATCCAGTGACAGTGAAATTGCTTAGGTGAGTGGGTTGGAAATGCATAGATATTTCTTGGGGGGTTAATTGGCATTGGCAGCTTTTTCTGCATTCCTAGTTTATATGTAATGGAGCGACGTCGTCCATTAAAATCAGATCCTCCGATTAAAAGGTTTTCTTTGATAATGTCAAAAGGAGTTTGTTTAACAAATACTATCCGATCTATTTCTTTTACAACTGCATAATAATCTACCGCTTCTGCTGGCATGATTAACATGGTACGATTGTTCACCATATATTTATTCACAATAATTTCCTCTCTCATCCTACACACTCCTTCTTTCACACCCTTTTATTCTAACTCCTCTAATTCCTTCGTTTCCTCTTTAATTAACACCGCATCAAGCTGTAAATCGAGTACCTCACAAATCCTATACAATGTACGAACTTTGGGTTCCTTTTGTCCCCTTTCAATTTGCCCCAAATGATTATGATCTAGGCCTGTCTCTTTTGCAAGT
The DNA here is from genome assembly GCF_001076885.1 of Bacillus sp. 522_BSPC. Taxonomy (GTDB): domain Bacteria; phylum Bacillota; class Bacilli; order Bacillales; family Cytobacillaceae; genus Niallia; species Niallia hominis. The sequence goes on along the minus strand of NZ_JVDT01000043.1, from coordinate 17,820 downwards.
TCCATTTGAGTAAAATTCTTTTGCAACCTCCTTTTTTTCAAAAATTTATAATCAATGCAACTTTTTTCCCCTCTCTCTTTCAAATGCATCACCTCCTTTAGAACTATTATGACGGAGACTAGTTGCTTGCACTACTTCCTATAGGAATGATTTTGTTAACATTTTGTTACTTTTTTAGGAATCAACTGTAAATGGATAAACAAAAAAGGAAACAAAGAGAACGGTTCTCTGTGAGACCACTGACCTCACAAGAACCGTCCCTCTGTTTCCCTTAATAATAAAAGTATTTCGTTAGGTGGCAGTGGTTTACTATACAAGTAGCCCTGGAGCTGACTGCACCCTTTATCTTTTAGAAAGTTGAATTGTTCTTGCGTTTCTACACCTTCTGCTATCACATTTATACCTAATTCCGAAGCAAGAGTGATGATGGCTGAAACAATAGCTGTATCTACCTGACTAGTAGGAAGATGGCTAATAAATGATTGATCAATTTTAATGGTATCCGCCTGAAACTGTTTTAAGTACATGAAGGAGGCATATCCAGTTCCGAAGTCATCAATAGAAACCTTTATTCCCATGTTCCGCAATTTGGAGACCGCATCCCTAACCAGCGATTCATTGCTAGATAACACACTTTCTGTTATTTCTATTTCAAGATATTCTGAGGATATCTTAAATTCGTTTAGCTTTTTACTCACTAGTGTAGCAAAATCTTGTTTTAATAGCTGCTTAATTGATACATTTATGGCGATGGGAATCTTTATATTTAACTTTTCCCATTCCTTTATTTGATTACACGCTTTATTAAGTATCCACTCACCTAGCAGTAAAATAAAATCACTTTCTTCCGCTAGGGAAATAAAGGTGGCCGGATTGATCATTCCTTTCTCTGGATGAATCCATCTAATTAATGCTTCCACTCCAATAATAGTACCTGTTTCTGTATTAATTTTGGGCTGATAATAAAGAACAAACTGATTTTCTTTCAGTGCTTTTCTGAGATTGCTTTTTAATTGAAAAGCACTAAGGTCGTTTTTATTCATTTTTGGATCATACAGATTATAGGCGTTACCACCTATTTTTTTCACACCATACATAGCAATGTCGGCGTTTTTCATAAGCTCCTCAAACGTTTGACCATGTTCCCCACTAAGACTTATGCCGATGCTCCCATAGGTGGAAAATTCTTGACCATCGATAATAATCGGTTCTTCGATTGCTTTGAGAATTTTGTCCGCCAATTCAAGCAGCATGGTTTTATTCGTACAATTACTAATTAATATAACAAATTCGTCCCCGCCCATACGTGCAACAACATTCGTTTCTCCAATGGCCTCTTGAATTCGTTTCCCTACTTCTTGTAATAACTTATCCCCAGAAGAATGACCAAAAGTATCATTATGTGGTTTTAAGTTATCTAAATCTAAAAACATAACAGCAAGGTTGTTTGTTTCTTGTAAACGTTTCGGGAAGAGTTCTTTTAAATATCGCAAATTCGGTAGATTTGTTAAACTATCATAATTAGCTAAGTATTTAATCTCTTCTTCCCGGTAATGACGCTCCAATGCAATTCCTGTCAGATGACTAAAATCTTTAAAGATTTCAATATCAGAATCCTTTAGTGTTATTGATTCTTTATAATAAACAGAAAATGTTCCTAATAAAGAGCCCTTTGAAGAGAGAATGGGCAATGACCAGCAGGAATGCAGCCCCTCTACCAGAGCCATTTCTTTCCAATTGGACCAGGATGTCTCAGTTTGTATAGCAGATACAATTTTTATATCTTTCGCATATGCTGAATACCCATAAGATGCAAAATTTTCACCGACCGGAAACTTATCCATTTTTTCAGCAAATTCAGGGTCCAGCTTTGGACCATAGCCAAAACGCAACCAATTATGCTCATGTTCATAATACATAATCGAACAAATTCCTCTTGATAGTTCTTCTACACTTTCAGTAATATATTCGATTATTTGTTCCAACGGCTCTCCAACAGCAATTCTCGATAAAATTATCTTTTGTTTCTTTTGTAGTTTCTCTATGTTTTTCTTATCTGTGATATCTTGTGCTATTCCGTGTATACCAATAACTTGATCATTCAACTTCAATGGAATTGTAGTTAATTTAACATCCCTAATTCTTCCATCTTTTCGGATGATTTGAGACTCAAACCCTTGAATCATTCCACATAGTACTTTGTCAAAACGCTGCAAAACCTTCGGAAGTTTTTCAGGTACTATCAAATCCCGGAAATTTAAGTTCGTTAATTCCTCCCTTGTATACCCGCTGATTTCTTCTGCAACTTTAATAACATCTAAAAAATCCCCTTCCTTGTCCAACGTATAGACTCCGTCGGGATCATGTAAAAATAGAGATTTATACGTTTGTTCACTTTTTTCCAATTCTGTTATGTCTCGCCCAAATACTATCAAGTTTTGGCGATTTCCACCAGCATCAAATATCGGTACCTTAATTACTTCATATATTCTTTCCGAATTATTGAAAATAATAGACTCTTTTACTTCTATCTGTTTTCCTGTCTCCCAAGCCTCAAGATCACTTTTCACAAAAACAGGTACGTATACAGCAAAATGAGGATATAGTTTTCCTAATTCATCTTCCGTTTTACCTTGGTATTCCTCTATATTAAAAAGTTCTAAAGTTTTACTATTCGCTTCCATCCAGCGTCCATCTTTATCTTTTAAAACAATAATATCTGGACTCGCATTTATAAATGGTTCTAATTTCATAGATTTCTCCCTATTTTTACGGACATATGCCATTTATTATATAATTTTATCGAAATTTGTACTATATAGATTCTTGGACAATTTTGTAATAATAAATGGATTTATAGCCAAATAATGGTTTCATTCTATTTTCCGAGGTTACATCTCTTAAAAAAATCATTCCCCTCTTTCAGGGAACAATGTCCGCTTCAACTTCTCCTTCGCACCCTTCCGCCACCATTTTACAGCAGAAGGGGAGACTCTTTCTTTCTGCGCTATTTCCTTCACCGTCAGCTGATGTACAAAGGTGTCAACTACCCACGTTGTTTCCCCTTCAGATAATTCCTTGCAAAGTCCTTTTACGTAATCTTCTTCTTCCCGATACAAGATAGGACTTTCCATCACCTCCCAAAATTCTTCACTTGGATAAGCATTTCTTTCTGCCTCTCTTGTCCGACGCTTTAATTCATCCAGAAATCTTCCCCACATATGCCGATATAAATAATTGCTATACTTCCCCTTTTCTGGATTAAAGGTTTTCGTCGTTTCCCAAATGCTTATTAAGCCAATTTGAAAAAAATCTTGCTTATCTTTATAAATCGTCAGCTTTTTCATCATGTGGTTAATCATGGGCGTAAACTCTTCAACGAGTTGATCATATGTTTTTCCTTCCATTATCGTTTCCTTTTAGAAAAGCGCTTTTCTTTGTTATTCCTAGGTACTTTTACTTTATGGAAAAAAAGAAAGCTTTTCGATTAAAGAAAAAGAAGGCAACGATGCTAAAAATGGAATAAATTAGAAAAAATAGCATTTTACTTGAAGCGATAGTGGTTCCTACCTGATAAATAGTAATAATTTTCGAAGGGAGATATCACCTAAATCATACCTGCAACGAGATCAAAATATGCTATAATTCGAAGGGGAAAAGAAAGATAGAGGTGACATTCATGGCCATACATGTTGTATTATATCAGCCAGAAATTCCAGCTAATACTGCCAATATTGCACGTACTTGTGCAGGAACAGATACAGCCTTGCATTTAATTCGACCACTTGGCTTTTCAACCGATGAAAAGATGATCAAACAAGCAGGTCTTGATTTCTGGGAGACTGTAAACATCACATATTATGACTCATTAGATGACTTTTTTGTAAAAAATCAAGGTGAGTTTTACTATATTGAAACATTCGCTGAAGAAACCTATACATCTCATGATTTCAAGGATAAATCAAAGGATTATTATTTCATATTTGGAAAAGAAACAACGGGATTACCAAAAGATTTACTAGAAACACATAAAGACCATTTTTTAAGAATACCAATGACAGAACACATCCGTTCCCTAAACCTTTCTAATACAGCAGCTATATTGGTGTTTGAAGCATTGAGACAACAGGGATATCCGAATTTAAAATAAAAAATCTTCCTAGATGGAAGATTTTTTTGTTGGAATTTGTCTTTTTGATATGGACAATGTCTTTTTTTGGTGCCTGTCACCCTAAATTGGCTTCCAATTAAACGGTGGCAAACTTGTGCCTGTCATTTGGATGCTGCTTGGGAAGGCATCTGTTGAGCCACTTGCATCATTAGTGCCTGTTGTGATGTTTTGCTGACTTGTTTCTACCTGCTTCATAAGATTTTCAAATAGTGTTTGGATTTCTTCATCTGTTGCAGTAGTTTGATCATAATCAGAAAGTTGCTCTGTAATAGATGCACTCAAAGTATCTGTGTTATCAGTAGAATCGTTCTCTGAAAGTGTATTAATTAGATTAAAAATTAGTTCTTTCATCTGGTCCACTGATAGTTCTGTGCTTGTTTCCGATGACGAATCATCCATTTGTGCAGTTATGTTATTTATTGGTAGTGGAGGTGGCGTCATTTCCGCTTTGGAAGGCTTTGCTTCTTCCGGCGTTTCCGTTACAGCTGTGAATAGCTCGGAAATCTCCTCTTCTGAGCTGTCACTTGCCTGAAAGTCACTAAGAAGTTCGCCGACTGTGCTTAATGCTGTTTGCAGGCTTTCAGGAAGATAAGAACTCTCGCTAGAATCTGTTGACTCCAAACGTTTAAGCATCGTTTCTAAATAAGCTGTTTTCTGTTCCGTTGTTAAAGATGTTAGATCTGTTGTGCTACTACTGTAATTGCCACTACTAGTGAATTGGGTACTTGTTGCAAGCTGCATATAGTCTTTAAAAGTTGATTCACTATTACTGGATGTTTGCTGGGTACTCGGTATGCTTGTCAGGTTTGCCGTAGTCCAATTGCCATACAAATTGGAATAATTGCTGTTGATTGATACAGACATATAAAAAACTCCTTTCATAATGGGAGAGACTGATTGGCTAAAAGAGGCAATCAATCTCACTGTTAGCATAATGAAAGTTGCTTAAAAAAAACTTAATTTTTCTTTTGATATGGTGACTGATATGGTGACAGGCACCACAAAAAGACACTTTTTAATTTATGTCCATACCAGAAGGACAAAACCATGCACCAAAGGCACTATCATTCTTCCGACAGAAAAACTAGAAGCTAATTATACATTTTATCTTTTCAAAGTGCCCTGACACCATTATGTGAATACCATATAGAAACAGCTTAGAAGAAAATGTGGGCGTGGTATTATGAAGAACCAAGTCGAGATTGCTTCGGTATGGGTGCAAGCAATTGGTGCCATCCTTGCTGCTTTAGGAAACAGTGCATGGAATTTACTAAGTGAAGAAGAAATTAAAGACTTGGACTTAATAGGAAATGTTTTACAAACTTTTGGAAATGCCGTACAGGCAGATCAACAAGAAACGATAACATATGAAAAAATCGGAGCTGAGATACAAGCAATTGGGAATACGGTCGTAGCCAGTTCGTATATTTTATTAGAAGATGAGTTAGAAAGTAAGTTAATCATTAAAGGGAATTGGTTACAGGCATTTGGTGCAATCGTCGAAGCTGTGGATGAAGTATTCGATAACTCAGGCAAGGAACAAACATTAAATATCTTAGGAAATACCACACAGGCAGTCGGTAACTCCTTCCAAGCAATCGGCGAGAAGCATATCCTCTTTAACAATAACGATAAGGGGAAATTTTTAGTAATAAGTGGAAGCTGGATACAAGCAGTGGGAACGATACTAAATGCAATCGGCCAAACCGATGAGGAATTAACCGAAAATAACCATGTTAACCAAAATAAGAGTATGGAAGATGCCACTTCCTTTTATGAGCAAGAAAATCTTAAGCATCCGTGGAAAGCAAGGAGTAAATATTATTAGCGAAGTTCAAGGCTGCTGATAAACAAAAAAAGGGAAAGAAATCGAGAAAATGATTCCTTTCCCTTGTCCTTCTGAGAGAGACAGATGTGGTGTTTTGTCTTTTTATGGTGCCTGTCACCTATATTCATATTCATGTCACCTATATTCAGTCACCTATATTCGACACTCTTTACACCGCTTAGGATAAGATAACCCCTTCATCTTATAAAACTGCTGCTCTCCTAATGTAAAAGTAAACCGGTCTCCACATTCCCAGCATTTTAAAAGAATATCTTGCGGCTCCACACCTTTTAGTGCTTTTTTGATATATTCCTTTCTTTCCTTTGCAATCGAGCTATCAATCGGCTCATCACTGGTTAATGCATTTATCGTTGTGCGAATCTCTTCTTTTACTTTTTTATAATCCACTTTCTCCCATAATTCTAAATAAGGGATAAATGATTGATCCCCAGATTCTCTCACTTTCTCTAGTAGCAAGAGAATCATGCTTCTGTTTCGATCCTTTAAATAGCTCATATCTGGATCTTGCTTCCCTTGCTTGATCCATTCCTTCCACTCATTTAACAGCTCATCCGTATATTGATCAGATTCAAGGTCCCATCCTCGCTCTGTAAAAATAATCATCGGGAGTTTTCCAGAATACTGAATATCTAGAAAATCATAATCAATCATCCAATCAATTTTCTTCATAATCTCTTCTAGTTTCTCTTTTTTAAAATAACCATAAGCCGGACACATATCCAGCTCCAGTTGTAATACCTTCTTTTCCCGTGAGCCCTTTAAAATTTTCGCAAGAAGCGTTCTTCCTCCACTGTCAATGATCATATCCGCTGCTCTCAATATGGCTTTTATTTCTTCTTCAGATAATCGATTCGTCTTAGCATTTATCATACTGGTAAATCCTCCTCATCTACCCAACGATGATAGAAATCTCATTTTCTTTCCTATTTAATATTTATAACTACCCCTAACTACTTCCCACAACATTTCTTATACTTTTTCCCACTACCGCAAGGACATGGATCGTTCCTGCCAATTTTTTCACGAGTTTGAAAGCTAATAACTTCTCCTTTTTGACTCGATAAAGGCGGTGATGCCTGCTTATCACGTCCTGATAACTCTACTGGTGTATATCCTTTTAAATACCATTGTCTTGTATTATTCATAAAAACAACAATGATGTCCATTAGCCTTTTTACTTCTTCTAAGCTTTCGAGTGGTAATTCCAACTGTAAATATTGAAGAATCTGACTAGGGTGTTCGTTTAATTTCACATGTATGATACAGTCATCAATTATTGCCTTCGCTTCGTCCTTTGGAATCTGATACACCTCTGTAAATAGTTCCATAAGTTGAGAATACCCCTTTGGACGCTCCAAATAGTTCGTTTCACCAGCTTCAAGGAGCTGTTTCTTCGTAAAAGGATAATAGGCAATATTTTTTCTCAACGCTTGTTCTGCCAAAATCTCTGCAGGTTCTAGGACTTCCCAGTAAGAATAACCGTACTTGTCATAATGAACTTCTTGGTAATATTCCATTGCATCCAAAATAACACGATTAAACGCAGGAACGTTTGGATGGATCGGTATATATTTTTCCACCAACTCTATTAATTGGTTTGCAGGTATAGTTCCATAATAATAGACTAATCCGCGCGTTATCTTAATCCATTCTGTATTTCGCTTCACATCGGTAAGAATTGCACTATCTTGAACAATTTCTTCTAAAGAAGGCAATATTTCTACAGGAATCGTTACGAATGGGTTTCGATTATGATAGACAATAAACATGAAACCCGTCTTCGGGAAATACTCCATCTCCTCTATTTCTACATCCTCTTCACTTATTATTCCATTATTAGCAATAATCCTCTTTAGTAAAAAAATTCGTCGCTCATCATACTCACTAATTATCGTTCTAAGATAATTAGGAATTTCCTCCGCTAAATAGGAAATTAATTCTGCCTTTTTTAAAGAGCTTAAATTTTTGATTCCTAGTTTTTTACCAAACTCTCGAAGGTCTGCCACTTTATATACAGTTAGCCCTTCTTTTAATGTAGCCAATCCCTTAACTTTCTCTTTTTGATTCTTTCTTTTATCTATTTTCATTCCATACCCCTTTCATCCACATCGGTCCATATATGACTTCTTATAAATTTTCTACTATTTATATAATTTTCATTGTACCACTCCACTGTATCATTTATAACCTCTAACACATATACAACTGTCCTAAAAGCGGTTCTATCAAAACTCAGACTGGATATTGATCCGATTCTTTCCCTCTTGCATGTAAAAATTGGAGATATTGCTCGATTTGAGGCTCAGGAAAGTAAGCAAGAATCCGTTCAGAATTTACCAGACTTCCTTCCTTGGCCTCTATATAGTTAAAATAACTACTCCACGGATATTCTTCTAAGCTATCTACCATACCGGCTCGAATTGGATTCAGATGAATATACCGATTTACCTCTAATTCATACTGAGCAGAGGTAATCAACTCAGATCCAAAACGACTTTCAAACACATGTCCTGTAAAACTGTATTTCTTATTAACATAGATTGCGTAATTAAAATGGAGAATTCTTATAATATCACTTGGGGAATGTTGAAGGGTTTTTATTTGAAGATGAATGTGATTTGTCATCAAACAATAGGTTTGCAGAATAAAAGGCCTTTTTTCCATTGCTTCTGCCAACAATCGCAAATATTCATCTCGATCTTCCTTGTCCCAAAATAAAGAAGTTCGACGAATACCTCGACTCGTAATATGATAACTAGCACCAGGATACCAAATGCGCCTTTTTCTAGCCAACTAACTACCTCCTTTTTTATGAAATTTCATTACTACGATGAAGGATAAAATGGATAGATTTTGCCAAAGCAAAAGGGGAGGGTTATCAATGCTTCACTAAATAAATAGAAAGAATACGAAGATAGAAAGAACGAACATTAAATTACAACATTCTACCTAACAATCAAAATCCCTGCATTTCCCCACAAAAAAATAGGAAAGAACCAAAAAAATGATTCCTTTCCCATTGTCCTTCACAGAAAGACAAAATAATGCTTTTTGTCTTTTTATGGTGCCTGTCACTCTAACCTAACCCCCACCCCAAAATGATCAGACACAACCGGGGTCTTTCTTCCATCAAAAACCGTTTCATATGAGTCTACAGATAAATTAGCAGAAACGAAGATATAATCAATGCGAAGAAGATCACTATTGTTCTCCCAACCATCAATTTTCTTCTCAACTGTATGGCTGCCGTTTTTAACGGTGGCGTCCAGATAAGCATCCTTTAAAAGCGGATGCTTGGAAACAACGCTATAGCCTTGTTTCTCGATATGGGCAGGGTTATTAAAATCGCCCATCAACAAAATACAGCTACCTTTCTGCGCTTCCGTTTCCCATGCTTCTACTAGCTTGTTCCATTCATACAAGAAAGGATAGCTTTCTGTCTCATCCTGCCACCAAGATAGATGCAATCCGTACACAAAATAGTTTTTATCATTCGCTTGAAAACGAACTTCCAATGCTTTTCTTGTATGATAGTCAGTATAATCATCTTTGCGTGACAGCAATATCCCTCTTGTATTTGTTACTTTAAATCGAGTGAGAATGGCGATTCCTTCATCATATTGGTCGTAACCAATATGACTAGGAACCCAGCTCCAATAATATTCGAGCCCGCTTTTCTTCAGCTCCTGCTGGAGAAGAAAAGCAAAATTATCTTTTTTAATCACCGTATCTGGATTCGGGACTATGAAATAAGAATCTACCTCCGCTTCCTCTGCATCCATCGACTGATTTACCTCCTGCAAGGAAATTACATCATATGGATCAGCCAGCAATTGCTCCTTGATTGCCTCGAGTTTTTCCAAAGGTTTTTCTTCTATCCAGCTATGGGTATTTAACGTTAATAATTTCATTCCCCTTGCTCCAAATAATCATTAATGTCTGATTTCAGAATGTCCGCCTTTGGACCATAGATAGCCTGAACACCGCCATCCTTTTTAATTAAGCCCATTGCGCCAGCCGCTTTCCAGGACGATTCGTCGCCAACGTTATCTATCTCTTTTACAGATACACGCAATCTTGTCATACATGCATCCACATCTGTAATATTAGCTTTTCCACCTAATAATGCTACAATCTCTAAAACTTGGCTGTTAGTAGGTCCAGCATTCCCAGTCTCTGTATTGTTAGAATCTGCATCACTTTCATAATTACCATTACGACCTGGTGTTGAAAAATTAAATTTCTTAATCATGAAATTCGCAATGAAATAGCTCACTATAAAAAAGACAATACACACAATCACAAAGTTTAGAACATCGCCGCCCAAGCCAGCTTTAAAAGCAATTGGTAAGCGTGTGATTAGCTCTAGATTCCCAAAGGAATGCAAGCGTAAATCTACAATATCTGCAGAGGCAAAAGCTAATCCTTGTAAAATAGCATAAACAACATAAAGTAATGGTGCCGCAAACATAAACATGAATTCTAGAGGCTCTGTAACTCCTGTTAAGAATACAGCTATCGCTGCTGAAAAAATCATCGACTTATATTTTTTCTTTTTATCCATATCAACATTTCGGTATATCGCAACAGCCACACCCATTAAAATAGCAGTAGCACCAATCATTTGCCCTACTTTGAAACGTGCTGGAGTAACAGATGATAGCAGTTGATTATATGCAGCAGTGTCCCCTGCATTTTGTAGATTCACTAAATCACTTGCCCATGCTAACCAAAGTGGATCTTGTCCAAATACTTCTTTACCAGCCATCACACCAGACATAATCGTGTAGGTTCCACCCAATGATGTATAGTTGATTGGAATCGTTAACATATGATGTAGACCAAATGGAATGAGAAGGCGTTCTGCCGTACCATAGATAAAAGGCGCTAGGATTGGAGCGCTTTCACTTGAGGTAGCAATCCATAATCCAAATTGATTAATTCCTGTTTGGATAGTTGGCCAAATCACTGCAAGCAGTAAGGATACGATAACAGACCACAGAATAACTACAAACGGTACAAATCGTTTTCCATTAAAGAAAGCAAGTGCATCAGGCAGCTTTCTGAAATTATAATATTTATTATAGACAATTGCTCCGATAAACCCGGATATAATCCCCACGAAAACACCCATATTAAGTGCAGGCGCTTCCAATACACTTGTAAAATATCCATCTATTAAAATCTTCGTTCCAAATAAAGTATGCGTAAAAGCTCCCTCTTGGGAAAGCATATCATTTGTTACACCAAAGATAGATCCTGTAATTCTATTAATTAATAAGAAGGCAATCCCAGCAGCAAATGCTCCACCTGCTTTTTCCTTAGCCCATGAACCACCAATTGCTAATGCGAATAAAATATGTAAATTACCAATAATTCCCCAACCAATGTTCTCTACAACGCTTCCAATTGTAATAAAAACAGAAGCATCAATCATTGCAATTAACTTTCCTAAACTAATCATAATACCAGCTGCCGGCATAACAGCTACCACTACCATTAGTGCCTTTCCGAATTTTTGCCAAAATTCAAATGAAAACATCTTTTTCATTTTATTACCTCCCATTTCCAATTAAAACGTTTGCACTAAACTTATCTTTGATTATAGTAATATATCTACCATTTTACAAGAAAAAAAATCAAAATTTTAGTATTTAATGCAAAAATAACGCAAACGTTTGCATTTTAAAGAAAGAAGCAACGGAAATCGCTTCCTTCTCTCTTTAATTTATTTCCCACAACATTTCTTATACTTTTTTCCGCTTCCACATGGACAAGGATCATTTCTTCCTACCTTATTTTCTTTACGAATAGGCTCTTTATCACTTCTATTTTGGTTTAAATTTGCTTGATGTGCTAGCTCTCTTTGCAGCGCAGCCTTTTTCCAATCCCCTAATTCTGGATGGTCGAAACCTAAAATGGAATAATAACTGTAGGCAGTATGTTCCATATCAATAAAAGAGGAAAAGTATTCCTTCTTCATATATTTGCTTATTTCCGGAAGTCCATCTTCTGAAAATTGATGACAAAGAGCTTCTATTACTGTGTCTTGATTTTCCAAATCGTTGAATGTGGAATAAGCTTCTCTTAACACCTTAACTGCCAAATCTGTTTTAATATTTTCAACTATAGATGCGGCATAAATAACGGATTCAGACTTCTTCACATAAGGTTCTACAGCAGTCACCACTTTGTCAGATTGAAAGCTAATAAGGGCTGTGGAAACTTCTTCTAATAATGAGTCTTCTTCTCGTTCTAGCAAGCTTGCTAAAAGTGGAATATACTTTTCTATTTTTAGCAAACCAACCATATAGACATTTAGGATACCATTGAAAGAAAACCACTGGTTCTCTATTTCTTCAGCGAAAACCATATCTATTTCTTCTTCTGTAATCCAGCCTTTTTTCACTATACAATTCGCGATATATTTAGCTTGCTTAAATAGAAGATACGGGAATGTACTTGCTGTCTCCATAGCATTTATAACTTCTCCATATTTCTCATAAACTTCCTCTTCTTCTCCGCCTACTAATAGTTCAAATAAGGACCAATTATCTTCGGGAATAAACCCTTTTAAGGCCTCTTTATATTTCATCGCTAGTGCTGGTTCCACATTGTTTAATAATTTCAAAGCCAGATGAACCTTTGTTCGGTCCATTGTCGGTACCTTTTCCATCAAAATTTGTAATGCTTCTTCCGTTATTGGCTGATTTTCTATATGAATTAAAATAGAAGATAGCTTATCTTTATTTGAAAAAGCCTCCTGCAATAAATGAACCGTCCAATCAGCAGGAAGGGCAGGATAATCATTAATTGCGTATAAAATCGTTTCCTGGATTAATAAATCTGGACTGAGTAAGTGTGGTTGTATTTTTTCTAAAAAAGCCATTTATCTTGTTCCTTTCTAACACATAGTATAGAGATTGCTGCTTTTCCTTAATAAAAAGATCAATCAGATGTAACTTCAGAGGATGTACACACCTTCCCTAAAGTAAATCTATCACCCTACGTTCTCCCAAAAACCGACTTAAAAGTCCTATCCGCAAAAACCTTATTAGGATTCCCCATGTCATATACCATCGTCCAATACAGAGCAATTTGAGCGGTACTCCATAATGGCTGATCACGGAGGACTTCTGCAACCTTGATATGGTCATGGTGGATGAATTCTATCTTGGATAATTCGTTAATGCCATGAATGCCGGATGACTTTAATTCGATAATTTGGCTGGAGGTAAGTTCTGTTTTTACCGTGCCTATGATGTTCCATTGGTAGTATTCTAAATCTACACCAAATCCGAGGAGATGGATTTGATCTGGACTAGCTACAATCCCTAATTCTTGCTTTAATCCCCTAATAGCTACTTTGTAGAGATCGATGGTTTTACGGGAATTTTGCTCTCCGTTGGAATTTTCTACTGCATCTTGATATGGATCAATTGCTTCTACTACACTAACATCCAATTCATTTGGACGAATGCCTGTATCTGCTCTTCTTCTTGTAAGAACAATTTTTTCGTCTGCGGTTACGACTGTTAAGACGATTCCAATCCCTTGGGACAAGACATCGGAAGGCACATGTAAATCCTGTATGGCTTGATCGATATATTTTTCTCTAATCGTTTCTCCACTGCTTAATTGGTAATTGTCTAGGCTTGCCACCGTTGCTTGAAAGTTATAATAATCAGATCTTTTGAAATGTAAAACTGGATATGGTTTTTCAATAATATCCGTGTTTGTTTGAAAAGCATTGGTTAAGGCTACCTGATATGTATTGTACATATGCTTTAGGCCTTGCTCTTTTTTCATTTGTTCTCTTGCTTCAATCTTGTCTCGCAGCTCTTTCAATTCTTGAGGCAATTCGAAATACTCATCATCATACCTTGTCTGGATATAATTTCGATCATAAGCAAATTCTCCAGAACCACCGCTAACGACAAAATTTGTTTTTCGGCCTGCTATCCAAAGTACCCCATCGTCTTGTTGAATGGTTTGATACCTTTTGGACTTCCCCTTTATTTTCCTTTGTAGCCATTTACTAATTCTAGTTTTAAAATGAGTGTAAGTATCCCCCAACAGCTGATCTAACAGCCACTCGACAACCTTAAACAATACTTTCCCCACTGCAACGATTAAATCACTCATGTCCTCATTCCTATCTAACTATTTTACTAATAATATTCCTTACTTTAGTTAGATTAACAAAAATTACTTTAAAATGAAATACGAGTTAGTGAAAAGGAACACTAAACGAAGTATATTTATATAAAAAATCAGAAAATTACATAAATACCCATTGTACTTGGTTTTCAATTCCTATTTTTTATAGATAATAGGAGAAAAGGAGGGTTAATATTGTTAGTGAGAAAATAGAGCTAGTACTTTCACCTTTTTTCTATAATTTCATATAGGATTAATTGCTCACCATTACACATACTTTATCTCTGCTAATGAAATTCCTCCATCCCCACCTAAGATAACGGGACACGCCTCCCTACTCCATGAAAAAATCCACTTAAAAAGGAGTATCCAAAATGAAAGAAATTCTTACTACGTACAATGTGAATGAAGAAACAAATGCACTAACACCTGCTTTTCAGCTAGACTATCAGACTATCGTACTGGAGGGAAAGCGAGAATTATTTGTGAAACAAACGCCATTGGAATTAATTAAGCTAGCGGCAAAGCGAGGGGGCGCTGAGTATAATGGCAGGAGGACTTCAATGACTTATTTGACAGGCATTCATAAGAAAATTCCGATTCCCATTAATCCACAAAAAAACATCTATGCATTTCCAACTACCTCCCCAAACCAAGCTCATTGCAGTTGGATATTCTTCCATCATGTCGACGAAATTAAACCAACTAAAGGCAACTATCGTTCTATTATCCAATTTAAAAATGGCAGAGAAATAAAGATGAATGAATCCTTACATATATTAGAAAAGCAAATGTATCGAACTTGGTTATGCAAGAAGGCACTTAATGAGTAGATTGTCTTGTAAGGAATACAATTATTTATTCAGAAAACATTTTATTTGAAAATTTTCTTGTTGAATATGTAAAAATATAGAAAAACACACATTATCCTTTATGGTCATTACTTTTTTCTCTTTAGATAATGAGGAAAAAAGAGGGATAACCGTGTCTAATGAGCTTTATAAAAGCAAAACTTACATGACCGTATTAGGTAGACATATTCGAAATAGAAGAAAAATACGTGATGTAAGCATACAGAAACTTGCAGAAGATACAGGCTTTAGTATCAACCATGTCAACAATGTCGAGCTTGGCCATTCCCATCCAGCCACAGGACTATTTCATGCCATTTGTGATGTATTGCAGATTGATGCAACATCGTTTCTTATGGAAGTGAGGGACGAGGTGGACATGTTGTTTCAGGAAGAGGAAGAACAATAAGCAGTAACCTTATGTAGGTAAATGAAATATCATACGAATAGCTAATAGAGGCTTTTTCTTCTAGGGGCGTTACCATTGCCCCTAGAAGTTTGCAATAAGCTAACTTTCTTCCCTTTGCTTCTTCTATTGATGGCTACTCTGAGGATAGTATTTTACTAGTTTGACTATTCTTGCAGTGGGTTACAGCCGCGAAATATTCCTGTGAAACAAGATTATTCAGCTCATCCCTATAATCAAAAATTCAGAGCGTCTCATCTAACTTTTGAATCTTTGAGCGGGAAATTAAATAGACATTGCCTAAAATGTCGACTTTATCGTCCTTTACACGTACGGCGCAATCTTTGTTCGATGCGTAAATATTCATTTCTTCCGATAAGTGAGATAGTTCGTCTTGAACCAATGGAAGATTATTTTCAAGATCAAAATGAGACAGGACGGAAAAATCGTCCAGACCGATTCCTTCGTAAACAGAACTGGTTTCAATGTTATAGCCAAAGCTTTTCGAGCATAACCACTTAGCAGACATGTTAATTGCACCAGCGCTCGCTCCCATCACAACGGCTCTGCTTTTTTTAATAGCAACAGACAATTCATAATCCCTTAAAAACTCATTTTGTTTAATCGTATCTCCGCCCAATAAGAAAATAACGGAGGCATTTTGAATGATGCTATTGGCCTCTTCCTTCTGTACTCGATAATTTATTAAATGATATTCATCAAACATAATGCCAGCCTGGTCAAACCACGAACGCTCCGTAGCACCATCCATTTCATAAAAAAATGGATCTGAGCTAATCATCACAAGTGATTTTCTATCGGTTATATCCTCCTGTAATACCCTGCTCAACTTCGCTGGGAAAAAATTATTAAACCAGCCTAAATAATAATGAATTTTCATAAGTTCCCCCGTAGTAAAGTGTGAATGATATCCATATTCTGTGTTATTGTAACCAACATAAACTCCGTGAGCTTTTTCTTATTTTCTAATATTCAAAAGCAAAACAGCCAACCAGCCTAGCAATAGTTCAGTCGCTATTTTTTGTGCGTTAAATTTTATTGGGATAGACATTCAAAATCAAACTAATGATTTTAATAAATGACACTATAAGAAAACCGTCTTCCATCTTCTATAATTAAAAAAATCCCAATTTTATAATCAGGATTTTTTTAAACTTAGACAGGAAAAGTCTAAAATTCTCGTGAAACATGATATGCGAGGAGTTGCTGAAACCATCCCTTTATTAGTAGTTTCCTAATCCTGAAACAGGGGTTTGGATAATTACAGGATTTTTTCCTGGATCTAGCCATTTTAAGATGCTTATTACGTTTGCTTGAGATGTACCGGTGCAACCGAGAGTGTAACTACTGCTAACATGGAAGAAAATCGCACTCCCTTTATTTGGAGTTCGTGCTGTATTGTAATTAATCACAAATCCGTAATTGTAAGCTGCAATATTCATGTTTTCGGCACTGTTCCACTGGTCTTGGGTTTTGCTTTTTGATTGCCAAGTGTTGTATAGCTCTGAGTTAGGATCATCTATCCAGACATCATCACTCGTAATTTTCCGATAAGGTAATTTAGTACCAGGGTTATCATAACGCCCGAATGCTGTCCCAATTGTATATTTTCCGATTGGAGCCTTCTTCCCGCCTTCACTCATAGCGGAAGGAGTAGCGAATCCTTTTTTACCAATATAGCCTGCAATGTTAAGTAACTGGGTCCATTTTCCCTTTGAATCCTTTTCAAATGTACGAATGGTTGCGGAACTTGTACTCGATCCATTTGTTGTAACGAGAATTAGTTGTTGGTTTGCATCAATCGTTTTCAGTTGATCCGCTACGTTACCACTAGATGCAGGCGTGCTTTGAGTAGGTGTAGTGGGCTTTTTAGAATCAGAAGTTGAAGTTTCTTTAGGAGAAGTACTTTCTGTAACGACTGGTTTTTTGGTAGATAGATATTTACTAGAAACCCATCCTGTTTTATTATTCACCTTTACTTTACTCCATCCATTAGAACTTGTTTCGATTACTGTAGTTTGAATTCTTTAATAGATAATCTTTCCTCTATCCTTGATTACATTTTAACAACTATGATTTTTCCTATTATATCTTATAAAGACAAGGATGCAGTAAAACCATCCCTTCAATTCTCTTCATAATAAATAATAAGAACTAATACAAATTTCATAAATATCCAACAATACAATCCATTAACTGGATATACCATCCATTATAATACTGTTTATGGAATAAACCTATGATAATTCAATCGTTTTTCTTCCAAGTAATTATATGGGACAAGGAATCCGGCATCTTGTCCCATATAAAAAAGAAGGTGGGACAAAACTAAATAACTAATCTTTAAAGACGAACAATCTTT
>NZ_JVDT01000002.1 GCF_001076885.1 Bacillus sp. 522_BSPC | reverse complement strand
TTCTGAATTTATTTCTAATTTTAAATCTCGAATATATTCTAAGCGCTTTATTACTTTTAAAAAGGCTTCAGGTGAAGAGTGTCCGGGAAGTTCTCTAAGCCATGCTAAGGGGGTTTTTCTATTGTCTACAAATGGATCTATAAGTTTATCTAACTTTTGTTTTTGCCATTTAGATAGAGTACAAGTTAATGATTTAAAAATTCTTTCCTCTGCTCGTTGACGAGTTTCCCAAACAAGTCTTTCTATAGTAGTCATACCAGGGAGAATAATTTTCTGATTCCGTAGTTCTTCTTGTGCTGTACGAAGAAGATACATTGAATTTCCATTTTGAAGGGCATGATTCAACAGAAACTGAGCTACCTTGCGGTAGTTCCCTAGGGAAAAATTTTGATAACCATAAACTTGACGGATTTCTTCCATATGCTCATGTTTAGTTGGCTCTCGTTGGGCATATAAAGAAAATGAATTAGGATTAACATTTATTTGTCCAGCTATGTATTGGATTATGTAATCTGGTATAGGTCCAACATCTGAAAGGGACCATCCTGGGTAGCGTAGAACACATAATTGAACAGCAAAGCCTAAACGATTATGATCTCTTCTGTGTCGTTTAATAATTTCAAGGTCATATTGTGAAAAAGTATAATAAGTTTCTAGTTCACTTTCGCTCATATCAGCTGGAATTCGTACAAATTCCGTTCTTTGATCTTCTGTTAGTAATTCTTTCCCTCTCATGCTACAACTCCTTGCTAGATATCTTTTTCTTTTCTAGATAACGATATAAGGTTGTCGCTCCAATCCCTGTTGCCGTCTTAATTTGAGATAAAGAGTAATCTTTGCTTTCGTACATTTTTATAGCAAGTTCTATTTTCTTTAAATCAACCTTCGGTCTGCCTCCGTTTCTTCCTCTAGCTCTAGCAGCCGTCAATCCATCTTTCGTTCGTTCACTAATAATATCTCGTTCTAATTCTGCTATGCTGGCCAACATTCTAAAAAAGAATCGTCCCATAGCAGTTGTCGTGTCAATCTTGTCTTGTATGGAGACAAAATGAATACCCTTTGATTCAAAATGTTCCATAAGCTCAATTAAATGTTTGGTACTACGACTGATACGGTCTAATTTATAGACAACTACCGTGTCGCCTTTACGCAAAACTTTAAGAAGCTCGTCAAGCTGCGGACGGTTTTTTCTCTTGCCTGACTCCTTTTCTTCAAAAGTCTGGTCCACTCCGTAGTGAGTCAATGCATCGAGTTGTAACGATAATGACTGATCTTGTGTACTGACACGTGCATATCCAAATTTCAACAAGAATTCCCCCTTTTTTAATGTCCTAACTATACCAAAAAGGGGTTTGTAATAGATATATTGGTATTTAGATTTTGGTCATATTTTTGGTTATGCATTTTAAGTAGTTTTTGAGGTTTTAGAGAAGTTCTCTGTTTTTAACCAAAAACGGTCGTTTTCGGCATTGGAATCATTTAATTGAAGGGAGTAATATATATATTGACTATGTACTATGGTACAGGGTTTATACTTTATATGAGGTGAGATAAATGCAATTTCGTATTGGAGAACTGGCTGAAAAGTGCGGCGTTAATAAAGAGACCATTCGATATTATGAACGTTTAGGGTTAATTCCAGAGCCTAATCGTACCGAAAAGGGATACCGAATGTATTCACAACAAACGGTCGATCGATTGAATTTCATAAAGAGGATGCAGGAACTAGGCTTTACGCTAAATGAAATTGATAAGTTGCTAGGAGTCGTTGATCGCGATGAAGCAAAGTGCCGTGATATGTATGATTTCACCGTTCTTAAGATAGAGGACATCCAGCGTAAAATTGAAGATCTCAAAAGAATTGAACAAATGCTGATGGATCTTAAAGAAAGATGTCCCGAAAACAAAGATATTTACGAATGTCCCATTATTGAAACACTGATGAAGAAATAAGAGGTGAAACAGGATGAAAAACACAATAAAAAGTTCAGGTTGGTTTCTTGTCGCACTAATCACATGTCCGTGCCATTTGTTTTTACTGCTTCCGTTGTTTGCGGGAACGGCACTGGGCTCATACTTCACGGAATTTAAAGATGTTATTTTCATCGTGATGGGTCTGTTATTTGTTTTCACCCTTTTCAAAGGATGGAGAAAACTGAACCCAGAAATTAAAAATGAAACAACGAAAGAAACAACAACGCATGATTGTTGCAGTATGAAGAGGTTTAAATCATGAAGGAAAAAGTGTCACAGTTAGCCACTATATTTTCAGCTTTTGGTATGGCTGCATGCTGCTTGGGTCCACTGATTTTTATTCCTCTTGGATTAACTGGATTTGCAGGAGCAATCGCCTTCTACTCATTGAAGTATCGGTTATTGTTCAGCATCGTTACCATCATCCTTCTTGCATACTCCTTTTACATGGTTTACGGGAGAAAAGGCAAAAGGAAGAGTTCTATCATCGGCTTATGGATCACGACGTTTTTCGTTTTCTGCATGTTTCTTTTTTTATTTCTAGTTGAAGGTGGACTATAAAAAATGAGGTGCTTTATATGAGCGTAAAAATAATTAGGATTATGATGCTATTATCCCTTCTGTTAGTGGTTAGTGCGTGTAGCAACGAAAAAGAAGCACAAAATACTATAGATGCTAAGAAGGAAGTAAAAGCTACCATTGAAACAACTAAAACAGGGACATTCACGGTTTTGGGGATGGATTGTTGTCCGCCGTCTGTTGTAGAAAGCGTCCTGGAAGAGATAGATGGCGTTAGCAAAACAGCCATTAAAGTCAGTGGAAGCAAGGGCGAAGTAACGGTTTCCTTTAATGATAAGAAAACGGATTTACAGGCAATTAAGACGGCAGTTTCGGATTTCGGGCTTGGAGTCGAATAAAAGGAGGGAGTTAACATGAAAAAATATCGAGTGAACGTTCAAGGAATGACTTGTACGGGTTGTGAAGAGCATGTAGCTGTTGCTCTTGAAAACATGGGTGCAAGAGGGATTGAAGTAGATTTTCGCCGTGGCGAAGCTGTATTTGAGCTACCAAATGGCTTAGAGGTTGAAACAGCGAAAAAAGCGATTGCTGAAGCGAAATATCAACCAGGCGAAGCAGAAGAAGTACAATCGCAAGAAATGATGCAGTTAGGTGATGAAGGTGATTATGACTACATCATCATCGGTTCTGGTGGGGCTGCCTTTTCATCTGCCATCGAAGCCGTGAAATACGGAGCAAAAGTGGCAATCATTGAACGTGGTACGGTTGGTGGAACATGCGTGAACATCGGCTGTGTTCCTTCAAAGACTTTGCTTCGGGCTGGCGAAATCAATCATCTGGCAAAAAATAATCCATTCATCGGATTGCACACGTCAGCTGGTGACGTTGATTTGGCACCATTGATCAAGCAGAAAAATGAACTGGTGACGGATCTTCGAAACTCAAAATATGTGGATTTGATTGATGACTACGGCTTTGAATTAATCAAAGGCGAAGCGAAATTCGTAGATGAAAAAACCGTTGAAGTCAATAGCATTCAGTTGTCAGCCAAACGATTCTTAATCGCGACAGGTGCTTCACCAGCAGTGCCAAACATTCCTGGACTGGATGAAGTCGATTATTTAACAAGCACAACTCTGCTTGAATTAAAGAAGGTTCCTAAGCGTCTTACGGTCATCGGTTCTGGCTATATCGGGATGGAATTGGGACAACTCTTCCATAATCTAGGCTCAGAAGTCACATTGATGCAAAGAAGCCCGCGTTTGTTAAAGGAATACGATCCTGAGGTTTCAGAAGCAATCACGCAAGCCTTGACAGAACAAGGGGTCAACTTAGTGACGGGAGCATCTTTTGAACGAATCGAACAAGATGGAGACATTAAAAAGGTCCATGTTGAGGTAAATGGCAAGAAGCGAATCATTGAGGCAGATCAATTACTGGTTGCCACAGGAAGAACACCAAACACGGCAACCTTGAATTTACAGGATGCAGGCGTTGAAGTAGGCCCCCGTGGTGAAATCGTAATCGATGAGTATTCAAAAACAACGAATTCACGCATCTATGCAGCAGGAGATGTCACGCTTGGTCCTCAATTTGTATATGTAGCAGCTTATCAAGGTGGAGTTGCGGCAGGAAATGCTATCGGTGGACTGAACAAAAAGCTGAATTTAGAAGTGGTTCCGGGGGTTACATTTACAGCTCCAGCAATTGCAACGGTTGGTTTAACGGAGCAACAGGCGAAAGAGAAAGGATATGAAGTGAAAACATCCGTTTTGCCGTTAGATGCCGTTCCAAGAGCACTGGTTAATCGGGAAACAACAGGTGTGTTTAAACTGGTCGCGGACGCGAAAACGTTAAAAATATTAGGGGCTCATGTGGTTGCAGAAAACGCAGGAGACGTGATTTATGCAGCGACATTAGCTGTCAAATTCGGTTTAACCGTAGAGGATCTTCGCGAAACCCTTGCACCATATTTGACAATGGCAGAAGGACTGAAGCTGGCTGCTCTAACGTTTGACAAAGATGTATCCAAACTATCTTGTTGTGCAGGATAACTATCTTTTAATATCAAGCCGATGATTCCTTAGCGTAGGAAAAATCGGCTTTTTTCATGTCGAAATTTGCTTAGCGTATGTTTTCCGCGTTTTGTTGGTAGGACCCCTACTTTAGTTATTTATTTTTTTCGTCTCGTTCAATTAATTATTTGTTGTTATTTCTTCATTTCCCCCAAAATCGGTCAGTTGATTTTTTTTATCTGCAAAATGATTAAATGTTAAGCGATTTCTTGCACGACCTATTTTTTTCATTTTTTTCCTTATCAATATCGCTCATTTTTACTCTGTAGCATTTTTTTCGGTTGAATTTTTTTTTCACCATTAGCAAAGCAATAAGGGACATATTATAAATAAAAAAGTATGTCTACTTCCAACAATACTGTTAGGAGACATACTTTTTTAAACTTTAAACCACATACGCTTATGACCATTTTCATCAATAAACACTTTATTATATTTCTGTTCTCTTTCTTTTAGCAATTTTTTTATGTCAAGCATTGGCAAACACCAAGTATATACTCCACTAAGACAAACAAAGAATGTCACAATACCATAAGCCAGAATACCTGATAATAAATAAACGATTATGCCAAAGATTAATACAATTATACTAAATATAACAATCGATAATGTATCCCAAAATCTTTCCTTTTTCTCACTAGGATTTTCGGCACTTCCAAAAATAATTACAGAATAAAATATGTGATAAAATATTCCACTGCTTACAAATGCTAATATGAATAAGGAATAATAGAAAACTATATCAATTTTTAATGTGAAATGATTAATAGGATACAACATGACAGAACTAATTCCACCAATTAGCAGCGTCCAGAATATAAGAAATGCCAAATATCTTATTCTCGAATTAATCTCTTTCAATTTTAGGTCACCCCCAATTACTAATTACATACATTATAGCGCGTCTTAAAGATAATATCAGGGCCAACTATAAACTAACCTATCAAAAAATTGAATAAATAATCTCTTTCTTCTTTCGAACACATAAAAACAAAAATATCATTAATAGATCGAATAAAAGTAAACTGATAAAAACCTGTTTTATCGTTTCTAGCAAGTGAAAATGTACAATCTTGTAACAGTAACCTCTTCGCCTCTTTTAAATCATAATTATAGAAACCATTCAAAATGTTTGTATATTCTATATCTGATAGGAGATAAACATTCGGCTCTTCGCCTAGGCTTCTTCGCTCCTCTATAAGTACTCCTTCCAACTCCTCATCCCTATCGTTATATATGTAACCCTTTACTTTCAAACCGTATCTTGCATGAAATAAGTTTAACTCCACTAACTTCTCAACAACTATATTTCTTCTAATTTCTACTTTTTGATTCATCAAAATCCTCCCCTTTCATTTTTAAATTGATTGTTAAAAACTGACCAGACCTTAACGGAATTTTCATATACCTTTCTATTAGACATAACTTATAACAACCCTTGTTTAAAAATAAAAAAACAGCAGGGACTAGTCCCTACTGACATGGATGTAACTTTCGCGCTAACTTGATTAATTTGTATCGAACATCTGGCTCTAGTATATACTCTTCCAAAATCGGACAAAGCAGCAAAATCATTTGGTTAAAATCTTTAAAATCTTGGTTAAAACACATTACATTATACTTTTCAATTTTTGTCTTTCCCTTTTTTTGCCTGCCACTCTGTAATCCTCTTTAAGTACATATATGAAATAGAAGAATGGTTCAGTTTCATCTGGCAATAAAAAGCATTTCTTAAATCTTGCAATGAAGAAATTGTACTGAAAATGGTTAAACGTTATTAGTTCATAATCAGCCTTCTTACGAAGTATATCCTTGTTTTTCAAGAGAATCCCTCCAAGTATCTTTAGTGTAATCTTTCTACTTATACACTTAAACAAACACTTGTTCTTACCTTTATTTTGGAAGGAATCACAAGAAGCATTGAACCACTTTTGGATGTTTTGTTGAACTAGTTTTAAGCCTTGCGATTCTATTAGTATCAATACTTGAGCCGTTTGAACTACTATTTACCTAAATGACCATTTTGAAAAGCATTACAAAACTACAAGAGATTATTTGTATACACCTCACATATACTACTGTTTTAATAATTAAACTGGTTCATTTGGCTCAACCCTTTTCTCGCTTGCAAACACTTGGTTCATTATTGGCTCAAGATTGGTTCAACTTGGGTTCTATTTTTACAAAATTAAAGACGGGTTTAATACCCGTCTGCAATTTAAATTTCATCAAAATCAAGTAGTTTTAAACCCTTCCAAGACTTAGTCCTTCTACTGTTATTCATTTGGCTACGTTTAACCAGATTACCATATATACTTTCAATTTTTTTATTAAACTTTGTTTGACTTCCCGCAATGTGTCCATTTTGTTCACAGAAATTTTGCCATGCTGTAAACAGATTAATACGCGCTGTCTCAGCATCTGGATTAAATTCGCAATGTTCATTCATGAATTTCATTACAGCATTATTCTCTTCTCTGTATCTTTGGACTAGTTCACTAGATTCCCTACTTTCTGTAAACTTAAAATTATTTTCATGTATCAATCTTCTTAGTCCGTCTAGAATCCAAAGCAGGATAGCGTCCTTCTCTTTGTATAATTTTTCCTTCAGGTGAGGGTCTTTTTTTGCAGGTACATGCTTAAAAGGGATAATACTTAACCTGTTGTAAAAAGCATCACTAGTATCTTTACTGTAATTATCCGGTAGACCATTTGTGGAGAAAACAAACTTTGCTTTATTATAAAACTCAAATACTTGTCCATATGGTCTTCGTGCAGATATCCTATCATTCCCGGTAGCCGCTTTTAAATAGCCATTATCTTTAATTCCTTTAGCGGGTAGATCAGCAAATATATTGACAACCTTCCCAAACAATTCTGCTTGTTTGTACTCATTATCAGACAAGTCTTGTAATGGAATGTGTGATTTAGCATTATCGGTTAAGAGATTCTCTAGAGTTGCTGTGATAAAAGTACTTTTCCCTGCATCTCCCGGTCCATCAAATATGAAAATCATCTTTTTGGAATCTGTTAATGGAGTTAAACAATACCCTACCATTTCCTGCAGCAGCATTTGAAGTTCTTTATCCGGTACTGCACTATTAATAAACTTATTGAAGTTTTCTCCATTAGCGTTCGGATCATAGTTTGCTTGTATTTGAATTGTAGAATAGTTATCTATTGAGTGACCTTTAGTAAACTCCCAAGTTTGTAAATCAAATGTTCCATTTAGAAGATTTAACTTAAAGGGATACTTATTTATTTCGTGCGGAAACTTATTAATTCGACTATCTATCTTCCACAATTGAACAACATCATTTATAACCTGGGACTTAGCATATTCAGGTGTTAATAACTCTTTTACTATCCCCTTATCCTCATTCTCATTCGCTGGTCTATACACCCCATTATCAAAAAAATATAACTTTCCCGTTGAATTGATGACAGGAACATTTTTTATGAGGTATTCCGACAAAAAACCTCGATGTATATAACTAAAGCCTTTATCTGATTTCCTTAAAAATGGGCCAACAAGTCGAACTTCATTATCTATGTATTCTACCTTAAATCCTTTCGGTCCAATATATTCATTTCCGTCTTCGTCGTATAAGACACTCTTCCAGATAGGGAGATTTTCTGTGTCTTTTATTGAGACTTGTTTTAAATCCTTTTTTTCATATTCTTCAACTTTTTTATTTAGTTCCTCAGTAGAAACTGTTATTTCTTGATTGTTTTCTCCATCAATATTACTCCAATTTGGTGGTGTAACTTTGTTTTTAAATTCTTTAGATGTAGCCATATTACATCACTCCCCTTTCCTCATTACACAGGGTTTAGGAGTGTATATTGTGTTTTATATGTATGCTTTTTATTGTGTTGTGAAGACCTGTTAGATGGCTTAAAAATACATGCATGTTGGTAGTTTAATCTCTTCTAAGTTCAACTCCTTCAGGAGCCTTAACAATTGTCCAACCTTTAATTAGAAATAAAGGTAATTTATTTGTGGTACCATATCTGCTAACCTTTTCAAATTGATAATAATCCCCCACTTTTTTTCTTAATATGAAATACTCTTGACCATTATATTGATTAGATTTAAAGAAATTAACTAGATACCCTTCCTTATACAAATCAATTTTATTCTTTCCCCATAATTTTTTTGCTTCCACTACTTCTCCGGTTTTAAAATTTGGATAATACTTTGGCAATGCTCTCACCTCCTTTTTACTTTACAACGTTTCTATTAAACAAAGATAGATGCTCACCTGCTAATTCTTCATATAAAAATTTATTTCTTTAATATTTAAATTAACTTTATGGATATATTGATACTAAGGGTATTTTACTGAGGGGGACTATTTGATAGCTATTTTGTACGGAAATAAAGGGAAATTTCGAAGCCTTTTATAATAATTCTGTAGATTCTTGTTTTTCTCAAATACCACACCAACCTGAAGTACTTATGTTAAAACCGAAAGCAAATACAGTCACAGAAAGAGATCATATACATATAGCAAAACTTGTAGATTACTCCCAATTAGAAATTACTAACAATAACCAGATAACTAGAGGCAAAAACATTGAATTTGTTTGGATTATCTGACTTCCATCATGGTTATATGGATGTTGGGGTTATTAGCGACTTTCTGTCTATACTTGAGGAAATTACATAAAAAATTCCAACAAAATTTAGAAATCAATTGTGTAAATGTAAATGTCTGTATCAAAATGTACATTTTTGCTTATATAAGCATGTACACTTTTGACCGTTATACGGCTCTCTATACAAGTGAGTGCATAATTACAACTTGACACGGAGCCTCTGCGGGCATGATTATGCCGCTAAAAAGCCAGCAGTAACAAGGGCTGGCAAGCCAACCAAGGCTATCATACCCGCCACTCCATGTAAAGTTGTAATATACAGGGAAAATCAAAAATGTACATCTTTAAACGAGCGTTTTTGTACATGCTTAATTCAGCATTTGTAGTGTAAAAAAACATAACACCTTTTGTTTATAGAGACAATCTACCCTAAATAACCTTTAAGTACATTTTTTACAGATTTTCACTGCGCAGTATCGTTGTACTGCGCAGTAAGAACAGTTATAAAGACAGATATTACTGAAGCATCTAAAAGTGAATGATGATTTAAGTGAGTTCCCTACTAGGCAAAAAAAAACAGAAGAGTTTGCCGTTTTTTTTACAATCGTTTCAAAATATTTCTTGAATTCATCAGTTATCACTCATTTCTATTCTATACTTTTAAGGACTAGATTCTGCTTCAGTCTATCCAAAATCTCTACCTCTAGTTGGCAAGCCTCCATAAGATAGGTTTCAACGGTTCCATATCGCTCGTTAATATTGGCATATAGTTGCTCGAGCACTTCGGGATGCGCCTTTAATATGAATTCTATACGCTCTGAGGACACTTGGAAAAGTGTCATCCATCTCATAACTTTTATAAATTTATCTAATCGATGTTTGAAGTAATCGTTGGTTAAGAGATATTCTTCCAATACCCTTTGATATGGAACCCCAACTAAGGACTGAATGATTGATGCAATAATCCCTGTTCGATCCTTTCCAGCTGAACAATGGATGAGCACCGGCCAATTTTTATCATCAGAGATTAAGGTAAATACCTTTTTTATTTGTGGAGTTTGATAGAATGCAATACTATGATAATACTCCCTAGTAAAGTTTTTAAAATCGTCTGCTCCTGTCTTTCGAAACAAAAAGCTAAGAAACTTTCGGAAATTAGCATCTTGAGTCTCTATGGGAAGTAGAGGAATGTTCACAGAATTAATCTCTTCTGCAGTCAGTAATAAGGGCATATTCTTGTTGTATTCTTTTTCTGATCGAAGGTCTAAGATTGTTTTAATCTTATATTTCTTCATTCTTTCCAGATCACATGGAGTCATGTTAGATAATTTACCAGAGCGATAGAGTACACCTTGTCTTAAGGTAGATCCTTGCTCTGTTTTTACCCCTCCGATGTCACGAAAATTATATATTTTTTCAAAGTGTATTAATTGGTTGTTACTCATAATTCTCTCCCGCTTATCATTACTTATTTATGGTGTTCTTCAATATAGTTTTTCAGAGTTAACTAATCCATCCTGCCCTTCTAAATTTAAAGAAAAATTTTAATTCAAATACTATATCCTTCCCTATTCTTCAGGTGTAATGTGTCTAACATGTAAATAGAATATCCTTGATTGATGGTATTTAAGTGGACGGTGCTTATATCCGATCATTAGCTCTAATTCTTTTGTACATCTGAAAATCCCACTCGGTTTTTAAAAGAGAATAACAATATTGATCTGCATACTCCCCATTAATCAAGGAGTAGCCACGTAAAACCCCTTCCTGATAAAAACCAAACTTACGTAAAATTTCTTTTGACGGTGTTGCATCTATGTTGGTAAATGCCTCGATGCGATGCAAATTCATTTCATGAAAGCCAAAACCGATGACATGAGTTAATATTTCAGTCATGTATCCTTTTCGCCAATATTGCTTTCCTAAATCATAAGCAACCTCACCCCTAGACCCGCGTTGGACCTCCCAACCATTGAATCCGCACGTTCCTATAAGAGTATTCGTATCTTTTTTAATAATCCCCCACCTAAGTGCTTGATTTAAATCAAATAGTTTGTTCATAAATGAAATTACACCTTCTGCTTCCTCTACACTTGTTAAAGGGCGAATCCCCATATCTTTTGTAACATCTTTATCCGATAGTACCTCTAGGACACCTGGAGCATCAGCTAATGACATTTGTCGAAGTAAAAAACGATCCGTGTTAATAATCGGAAACTCTTTAAATTCCATTCTCTTCTCTCTCCTCCTCACCTTTTGTAGTGGTTTGCTTCTCTAATAAATAGTTAGAACCTTTTAAATTAAAGCAGGTATTGGATTAACCTCTGCTCATTTTCCCTTGCATCATCCAAATGAAAGGCATGGGAAGATTTATCCGACCATAATAACCTTTTTCCTTCTGGAGCATCTAGATTCTCATAGTATCTTTTAATTAGTTCAGGCATAACATGCTTTTCTTTACTTCCATGAATAAACATGACAGGTATTTGTAATGAGGGAACCTCTGTAAAGAAGTCGAAGGTATTAATATCGTTGAGCAATTCTTCCGTATACGAGAGTTTAAAGCCGCGTATAAGGGAATTGTATACGTCGATAAGAGAGTAATCCGGTGACTGCAACATAATTTTAAGTCCCGAAAAAAATGTCGCTGACTTTTTATCACCTGCATCATGGAACATCGAATTGTATTTAAATTGCCATTTACGAATTGCAGCCCACTGTTTAAATCCATCTAAATAAGGTGGCTCCCCAACGGCAAGCAAATCCTTTATCGCTTTTTGATGATTCTTCACCTTCGATATTTCCATCAGCCACTTGTAACTTAACTTGTCATTTTCAACCCAGTTCGTAATTTGTGAGAACCCGGTATATGAATAATATTTTTCTGGATAAGATGCGGCAAGCGACAGTCCAATCACACTCCCCCACGAATGTGCCATGAGGTGGATTTTTTCTTGACTAAACCGGTTCCTTAAATAATCGGTAACCTCACACCCATCTTGAATAAATTGCTTTAAGTTCATCGTATTTTTTTGAATTTGCTTTGCATACGATTTACCTGTACCACGCTGATCCCAGAAAACAACTGTAAAATGCTTGACTAATTCCTTTGTCGTCATTACTAAAGCATAATCACGTCCCCTATTGGAGACACCAGGCACCGGCATGCTTGGGCCTCCATGAATAAAGAGTAAAACAGGTGCACCAGGATTATCCGCTTGTATTAAGATGCTTTGTTTTATCCCCCCTATTGTAATGCTCTCTACACTGCTTATACCTTGTGCTGTAATTACAAAATCCTTGCTATGGAATATTTTCATAAAGCCACCTCATATTTTATTTTCAGCTATGTAAAGAACAATGTTGACTATAATAGTGTTAATTGAAGCGCAAGATAAACGACATCAGCGATGAGTGCTTCTTCACTACTAATCCTTTCGAATAGCATATCTTTTTCAGTAGCTAATGAGAACGCCCAGCGTTATCGGCCGTATCAAGTAGCTGATGAAATGGAAATTAACGTTACCAATAAATGAGCCTAATTTTAATGAAAGAAAAATAAGTTTCACTTGCAGTGGGTAAGCTCAATAGAGGTTGCATCTAGCTAAAACATATGAATGAACAGTCTCTACATCCCCGTAAATTTATTTAAAAACACTGGAACACAAAGGTTTAAAATGTGAGCAACAATCACCCAACGTAAACTTTTTGTCTTATAAAAATATGTACCCCATGCTAAACCCATTAGAAATACGGCAGTCCAGGTGACAGGACTCCGATTTGCAATGGAAAACACTCCCCACGTCAGAAGCCCTCCTCCAGAGGCGGATTAATAAGAAAAGTAAGTATCCAAAGTGAGATGATTAATCCTGAATCTAATGTATGCCATCCAAATATGAATGCAGGCAGGAAGGAGTGACGGAAAAGGCTAAAATAATCCAGCCTTTATGCCCTTTGGCTTTTGCAACCAACTTGTAAAAGTAGTTCTTTTATGACGATAGATTATAAATGCCATCGTACTCCAATAAATAATAGCTAGCGGTACCCATGCCCATTCATTGATTAACCGCACAGCAATGGTTGCTGTCAAAAATCCTAAACCAACAACTAATATTGGAGAAAAAATCATTAAGCTTCGATTTTTATCGTTCACATAGAATTCCTCCTAAAAAGAAAGAGTCCTCCCCATATAAACCCGAGTCCAGTAATAATTGCCCCGGTTGTGGAGATGAGCGGTTCTAAATTTCCTGCTACCGTCCCTAGTGCAAAAACAATCGTTCCAAGAATAAGTAATAGTCCAACTGCAGATGGAAATAGTTTCGCTCTCACCATTGAAATACCAACGAAGATCATCCCCAATACAAAAAGCAGTGGACCAAACGAGTAAATAAAGTGATTTGTACTAACTGCAAATATTTCATCAATCTTAACATTTGAAACGCCAGCCATCTCGACAAACACAATGGCCGTTACGATAATCGTGCCAATTACACCTAAAACCATACCTATTGATCCGAAAATACCATTTTTATCTCTTTGTGATTCATGAAATCCAAAAAACGCAAAAACGATGAGAAGATGAGCAATAAATACAATGGCTTTTCCTATTACTATACCTTCCCCATTTGAAAACAGTAGATTAATAGAGTGAGCTGTAGCAAGAGAGAAACCTGCAATGATAGACATAACTCCACCTAGTTTGATTCGAAACGCATTCTCCATTCACCTATCCCCTTTATTTGTTGATGACTACATGGCTTATTGTTTCCATACATACATTAGGATTTTGTTAACTATGACTAATGCCCCAAAGACAAATGCTAATGTCGGTTTACCTACAGCTAATAGTGCCAAAATCGCACACCCGAAAATAGTTACTTCAAGTAAAATACGATATCCCCCTGTTAAGGGTATTTGTGCTGCTGGGGAACCAAATAGCCCCCATATCATCATGATCAATAAGGGTGCACCAATACCTAGTAGTATTTTAAAAACTATTCCTTTACCAACAACAAAGCCCCAATAGCTAACTGCTACAATAGTACATACTTCCAAAATAAACAGTAATACGAGATTCATAAACAAGTTAATTACACCCCATTAAAAGGAAGGTGTCTAAAAACAAAGGATTTGAACATTTAGACAACCTCCATTAGTATCTGAATTACCAAATTTGTGTTTTTAATAGTAATTTCTTCCTTTATATTCTAATGAACGAGTATTGTCAATCATCAAATTATTATAGACTAAGAGGAATTTTGTTTACCTTCCATTGATGCTCCTAGTCTTCTTCAATACAGTTGTCGTAAGCCACATGATTAGAAAATAGGAATAGTGGGATGCATAACTCTCGATCTTACCTATCACGCTTAGGCCACCAAACTCTTACAAATAAAACCAATTGTTTTAATAGAAAACAAAAACTTCCAATAATATTTAAGTTCTTTATTGAAAAATGATTACAAACTACTAGCTGGTTTTCTTAATAGAAAATTTTATTCTTTTTTTACCTTTTACAAATTGAATAAACCAATATAGAGCCACCCAAGGTAAAATATATTTTGTTGACCATTCCATTATATTTATAATAATTCCTAAAGAATAATAACCTACTAAATATAAAACAATAAAAATTACTACTAACCCTAATGAACCATATAATAAATACTTCATTTTTATATCCCTCTCTTTACTAGTAATATATATAAATACTAAGCTTGTACTGTAATGGGATGCTTGAAATATTCAGGTAAATCTAAATTATTTTTTATTTTTATGAACAGCACATCGTTCTCGGTATCAATTAACTTTTTACTAATTACAATATCCCCGTAATCTGGAGTATAATGAAAAACTACATTTTTCGTATCTTCGTTAGCAATTCTATTTATAACATCAGAAATAGTTACTTCCTTTTGGCTAATTACATCAAAAAGATGGAGAGTTTCCCCATCGTGCATATGAATTGTAAACAAATCTAAATCATCTATGTAATAGATGTCCTGACTAAAGACATTTAGACAATAAAACATAAGCAATTCCTGTGAATTCTCTGAACCAAAAATAAAAGATACTGGTAATCTACCTCTACTATATTGGAAAATTCTATTTAACACTTCAGAATCAGTACCATTCAGTTTAGTCACTCTTCTGACTGGAATTATTCTTGACGGTATATTCATTGTAAACTGATGTTCCGGTACTCGCTTAAAACCAAACTTAGGATAGAAATCTAGCACAGTAGAATTAGCAAATAAGTACATAAAATCATATTGGTTCTCATAATGTTCAAGCACTATTTCCATTAACTTACGAGATAGTCCTAATTTTCGAAAATCAGGATGAGTCATTACCGTACCTATTTGAATCCCACGCTTTTTTTCATTATTAATAATTAACTCTACCTTATTTGCAGAAACGTTTGCTATTATTTTTTCGTTTTGTACGATGGAGAAAGGTGAATATTTTTCTGTCCAAAATCCTTTTTCGTACCAATCTTCAAAACTTATACCAAAGGTATTAGTAGCCAGTTCATTAAAACTGCCCCTTAATTTCTTATTATGCTCAAAGTTTCTTATTAACTCCATCCTATTATCCTCACTATTAGTATTTTCACCTTAAATTAACTGGGGACTGAATGTTGGCTGTCATTCTTCTAGATTTTCTCAACCAAACTTCTACCACTAATAAATTTCCAGTCCAACACAACCAGACGGCAATTACATAACCAAGTGTAAAGTTATCAAATGTACAGCCAATGATTGCTGACCATATACGGAATGTCAATGCAGCAAATGTGACCGCATAGCTTCTTATCATCCATTCTTCATGAAGTTTAAGTTTTTTATTTCGAATATATGAGTAGGCCTTGTATGTTGTATAAATCCATGCTAGGTCTAGAAGAAAGAAGCCTAATTTAGCTAATATTCCTCCAAATGCAAATAAAGTTAGGTAAATCCCTATTAATCCACTAATGAATATACAAATGACATAGATTTTACCTACAACACGATGTGTATTTAAGTATTTATTGCGCAGTTCATTTATAAAAAGGAAAGGCCCTACTATTAATGGTACGGCAGCTGTTAAAATATGTATATACAATGCTGAATTCCAAATAATATTTTTAAATTCATACATTACAAAACCTATTTCAATTAAAATAGCATTAGATTGTTCCGGGTCGAGTACGTAGTAACGAATGATAGCATGAATGCTAAGAAATGATGCAAGAAGTACGAGTAGAGCAAACCATATTTTTTTTGTTAAATGTTTGAAATATAATAATCTCCCCCGTTTCTATAGATAATATTTGCTCCGGTAGCGTTAAATACTACTTTTTTTCCTGAAGTAGTCCCTGTGGTGTGAAATGAAATCATTATTACCTAACATAGACCTTATTTTACTATTTTGTAACACTAATAAAAGTGAAAAATTGTTTTTAATTTTGCACCTTTTTTACAGCTCTATTCCAAGCGTTAATAATGGGGTAAAGTAATCTTTTTATTTCTCACTTTGAACTAGGCCATTTTTTTCTCATAAGAACAGTCCGATCAAAGTCATATTAAGACTTAAACTGCAAATATGATAGTCTTTATGAATAAGAGCCTCTCTTTACTTTCAACACTCATTTCACCCATAGTATATTGAAGGGTATTTTTTTGTAAATCAATGCCGAGATTTGAAAAACCCTAAGTTTTCCGCCTCATATTTAATCAAAGTGAATCAAGCTGCACTAATAATAGTTAATACACTTCTATGATAAATAACACAGTTCTTTTAGTCTATGAAATTTACAAAAAAAATGAAATAATTAGAGGAGAAGAGATTTCCCTACTGCCAAGCCTGTAGTGGACTTACACCACCAAGTTATCGCCCATGCCGGGCACAACAAAAATCCCTTAGCTTTCACTAAGGGAGGACTACTTAATTTGATACTTCTTTTGGTTTAATTGTATCTCTTACTTTTACGAGCAAGGTAGAATTTCTATATAAAGGATAAGTAAGGGCAGTAATCATTAAAACGGAACCTGCGACAATCAAGGTTGCAACAATATTTATTCCCCCTAAATATCCACCAATAAGGGTACCCATTAACAAAAATAGATTAAATATCGAATAGAAAATGGCTGTACCTCTTCCCCTTATTTCCTCAGGAATATGTTGAAGAAAGATCGTACTCGTAGGTACCATCATTAAAGCATTTGTAAGACCAATCACTAAACTCCACAATATTAATGGATATAGGAGCGAATTCGATAGAAAGCTTATTTCCGTGATGAAATATACACATATAATAGAAAAACCTAGTACACCAATCGATACATATAATAAACGATAATGGGCCATTTTATTTAACAGCTTTGACCCTAGGACAGCACCAATCACCGTACCAAATGCGAAGATTCCTTCCATCACACCAAATTCAATTTTTGATACTTCAAACACTTGGAGCATAACGGCCTTATAGTTTGTCATAAACATTCCAAATGCCATCATGACAGGGACTAGAAATAAAATCATAAAGAATAAAATTGGGGTCTTAAGCATCTCCACTATTCCATCAAACAGATTTTTCAGATACGAATTTGAGCTAGGCTGGTTCTTGTTAGAATCTATCTTTAAAATAGATAAGCTAAAGATAAGAACTCCCGAAATAAGATATGTGAATGAATCAATAAAAAATATGTTCTTCGGGGATTGAAAGGCTAATAGAAGCCCAGCGACTACAGGCCCACCTAACTTAATAACAGCTATCGTACTCTGAAATAGTGCAATTCCTTGAGGAATACGATGGTCACCGACAATAGTTGGAATGGAAGACATACGAGCTGGCTCAAAAAAAGCTGTTCCAATTCCTTGTAAAAATACTAGTAATAACAATAATGGGATATTCTCGTAGAAAAATACCATTAAGAATACCATTAAAAATCTATATATATCTGAATATACCATTACCCATCGACTTGAATATTTGTCAATTAAAGGCCCAATAAAGGGTCCAATGATGACCACTGGCAGTAATTGAGCAACAAAAACGAAACTAATCATTAGGGGATTGTCTGTATGGGTTCCGACAAAATAAACAACAGCAGTTAGCGTCATGGCATCACCTAGAAAAGAAACAACTACCGCCAACCAATATCGGATATATATTTTATCTTTAAGTAATTCAAGCATCGGCCTCGCCTCCATATTTCTGAAATTATCTGTTGTATTTACTTTAAACCTGAAATAAAATGATAAAAAGTGAAAACAACAAGTAACATTTGCACCTTTTATGGGAGGGACCAATTTGAGATTAATGGAGTATTTAATTTTGTTAAGAGCTAGACACAAAGCCGTAAAGCCCTACGAAGAAATTAGCATTTCTATTAGTGAAATTGCAGAAACTTTCTGTAGCTCTATTAGAAACACAAACTATTTGCTTAAGAAATTGAGTGAAGAACAAAGAATTACATGGAAGCCTGGGAGAGGAAGAGGAAACCTCTCAACCTTGGTTTACCACTCCTCATTTAGCGAAACAGTGGAGGAGTACATATTCCAGATGTCAGCCGAAAATAGGGTAGGGGATATCGTTGACCTCGCAAACTCCCCTACCCTCTCTGAAGAAAATCAGAAGTTTTTATTTCAGTCTCTTTATGAAAAACTCGGCCCTAGTATTGAACATTCGCATTTTGGAACTAAGAGCATCCTAAGAATAATACTTCCTCAAGAAGTTCATTCACTAGATCCTTTAGAAACCATTTTTTATTCTGAGGCTCATTTGGTAAATCAGATATTTAACACATTGGTTTCATATAATAGTGAATTAAACCAAACTAATCCATGTATAGCTTATGCTTGGAAAAAGAAACACAATGGAAGAAAGTGGACTTTTTATT
The DNA here is from genome assembly GCF_001076885.1 of Bacillus sp. 522_BSPC. Classification (GTDB taxonomy): domain Bacteria; phylum Bacillota; class Bacilli; order Bacillales; family Cytobacillaceae; genus Niallia; species Niallia hominis. The sequence continues at coordinate 22,950 of NZ_JVDT01000002.1, read as the reverse complement.
TAAGAAAAAGTGTTAGATTTCATAATGGGGAAATGGTCACTGCAAAAGAAGTACAATATACAATGAAACGAATTTTAATAGAAGGAAGTCACTCTGCCATATATCCACTATTAAAAGATATCCGGGAGGTAGTCATTGTTGATGATTTTACCATCGCATTTCATTTAGAGAGGGAAAATTTATTTTTCCCAAGAATTTTATCATCCTTTCACTGTTCTATCATTCATCCATCCCACTCACAAAACCACATTCCAATTGGAACAGGTCCGTTTCTAGTAAAGGAATTCAATAAAAATTTTATATGTCTCCAAGCCTTTGAAGAATACTTTCGTGAAAGAGCTCTAATTGACCAACTTGATATATGGATGAATAAAAGAGGGCATGCATACCCAAATCAATTTACTGCCTTGAATGCTACGGAAAAAGACTCAAACCCAGTTATATTAGATTATCAGTTGTTAGGTAGTAGATTTTTGGCCTTTAATCAAAATAAAGAAGGTTATCAGCACAACCTATATTTTAAATTAGCTATTCAAGAAATCATGAATCCAGTTGAAATGATAAAGGGACTTGGAGGAAATAGAAGTTTAGCTGCCACTAGTTTTTTGCCCGATGTAAGTAGACTCTACAAAATAAATAAATCGTCTATTGCTAAAGCAAAGGAGTACTTACTAAGAAGTGGTTATAACGGGGAAACTATTTATCTATATTATTTTAATCTAAATGAAGGATATGAAAGTGCCGAATGGTTACAAAAACAAGGGAGGAAGATTGGTCTGTCCCTTAATCTCCATCCTATTAATTACGATACGGATGAGTCTATTTTAAATGGGGACATCCTCCTATTATCAGTCATACTTGATCAGGATGTTGAATTAAGCTTATTAACCATTTACAAAAGTGAAAACTCTTTTTTTAGAAAATTCCTAGATAAGGATACTCAAAAAAATATAGATTTGGAACTAGAGGTATTTCAAAGGGTGGAAACTTCAGAGGGAAGAATGGTTCACTTACAGAGAATTGAAGATATGTTAAAAGAAAATGTTCTCGTTCATTTCCTTTATCACGCAACGAATAAGTTGAGCTATCAACCATTTCTAAAAGGGCTTGAAATTAACTCCTTAGGCCTACCAGATTATCATCATCTATGGATCGATCCAGAGGATGAGTTGGTGCATGTGAGTAAACTTTAGGCAAAGAATGGGACAATATCGGACTATGTATGGATATTCATTTCAATTTGTCCCTTTTTCTAGGGTGCGTTCCATTATTCTGACGTCAAAAAGATAATTCTTATAAAAGAGGGTATCATTCCTAACGTTTGATACCCTCAAATCTGTAATTCCTATAAATGAAGGTGCCATCTTGCTCTCCTTGCACCATCAAATCTGCTATTCCTTAAAATGAAGGTGCCATCTCGCTCTCCTGACACCATCAAATCTGCTATTTCCTAAAATGAAGGTGCCATCTCTCTTTCCTGATACCATCAAATTCGCAATTCCTTAAAATGAAGGTGCCATCTTGCTCTCCTGACACCACCAAATTCGCAATTCCTAAAAATGACGGTGGCATCTTTCTCTCCTGACACCACCGAATTTGCAATCCCTAAAAATGACGGTGTCACCTCGCTCTCCTGACACCACCAAAACTACAATTCTCAACGCTGTGTTAGTGTTAAATGTTGATTTATTACTATTAAATTAGGATTCCATAAAATGACAGCCTAATTGTTATTGCTTTTATTCAACTAACGCTCCCCGTTTTACTTTAATAAGGCGGAGTTCCTAATTGATGTATAGCATCTAATTGAATCACGTTTTGTAGTTATTCAACCTTAGTTACGATAATTTGAGAAGTCATTAAATTTAGCCTTTCTTTCAGTTCATCCGTAATGGTGAATGTAATAGTTGAACCAGCATTTAGGTTATTAAATTTATAATGCATCCCAGTTATAATGGTTCCATCAGTTCCATAAGTTTCATAAGTTTCATAAGTTTCATAAGTTTCATAAGTTTCATTTGGAGTTTGGCTAAAATCTGAGATATGATCATAATAATCACCACTGATTTTACCATTTAAAAACACATTATTAGGTAAAATCTGATAGGGTGGTTGCATTTGTACAATGGATATTTCAATAATATTATTTTTTGTGTTTACAACTCCATTATCCGAAACTACTATCCCATTAACATTCAATTCATATTCCCATAAATCTCTAGAGAGTTCATTTTCCTGTTCATCTCTAAAATCTATTATTATGTCGTTAAGTAATTGTTTGTAATAATCCGCTTCTTCCTTTGTGTATTTTAAATCTAACTCAATATTTTCTAATGAGTTTTGTAAATCTTCTTTTTCTTTTTGTAGTTCACTAATTTGTGTGTCTTTTTCACTTATTAATCGATTTGTTTCCTCTCGATCAATATTCTTTGCTTCATCACTACTAGCAGGTTGGTTGCAGCTAGTTAGTAGTATGGTTGTAAGTAATACTGTCAGTAACCAAGTGATTTTTTTCATCGTATTCCCCCTTTTATCTTTCAACCTAGTGTTCTTGATATAATTATTGGTGAAAAAGTATCTGAGGGTACCGAACAGACTACTACTACCTTAGTTTCGGTATCAAAACTGACTGAAGACCATCCAAAAAAAGTCGTAGTGAATGCCTTTATCAGAAGAGGTGCAACAATTAGACATCACAAAAATATGCCGACTAGGACAGGTTGGACTGCCATAACTCCCCTTTCCTTTAATCCAAATGTTGAAAAATAACAAATAATAAGGGGGAGAAAGAAATTGAATCTAGAGGTTCTACTTAATACCTATGAAAGGAAGGCAAGATATCTATCTGCATTATTGACGGTCGCACCAATTATCATTTGGTTGTATTTTTGGTTCCCTGAAATCCGGTCACTCGAAGGAACTATTATTAGTCTAATTGTTGGTTTAGGCATATCAATTCCACTTTCTATACTTGCAAGAACTTCAGGAAAAAAAGTACAAGATAAACTATCTATTAATGTGGGGGGCTCTTCCTGCTACTATAATTTTAAGGAATAACGATAAAACATTAAATAAAGAAACAAAAAATCGTTATCACCAAAAATTAAGGTTACTAACAAACGTGGATATCCCAACAAAAGAAAGAGAACTAGAAGACCCCTTAGAGGCAATCCAGAAATTTAATTCTTGTATTGATTACCTAAGACAAAGAACAAGAGACAAGGCTAAATATTCTTTAATTTTTAATGAAAATGTTTCTTATGGACAGGCTAGAAATTTACTTGGTTTAAAAACTTTCGGATTAACAATATGTTCAATATTAATAGCAATACAATTATTTTCAATCTATAAAAACTATGGTGTTGGACTTAATATTTCTGCTGTTCCTATTTTTGAAATTATATCAGTCATTATAACTGTATTGTTTTTATCGTTTTGGATATTCTTTGTTAGTGCAAAACAAGTTTATAATGCTGGAGTAAATTATAGCAAAGCATTACTAGAGTCGTCTGAGCATATTGAATAACTCTGAAGAAATATATAAGAGGGATTGTATCTGATTGTTATTCCCTCTTTTGAAATTAAACTTTGAATTATTTCATTAATTTTATTGCAATTTTTCTAACCACTCTTTATCAAGCACTACTTCCACTCTCTGCTTTACCACTATTTGTGATACGGTTCATCGTAACGTTACGAGGGACAAACATTTAAATGTAATTAAAATTGAAATTTAATATCTATTTAAAGGGGATACCTAATTAAGACTAAGCCATTCTCTTTTGAAGTACCCACGTAGGAAAAAGCAAATGTAAAAACATGCATAAAAGCAGTGGATTTCACACCTGAAATCACACTGCTTTTTAGCATTATTAAAACACCTTTTTTATAACAAATACCTATTTATATGTAACTAAGGTCGATACTGGTATGCCAATTCCTTTTGGACTATCGGGATTATCCTTGAAACCATTAAAGCGTAAAGAATTAAAATAATTATATTTTTCATTATGGTTTTAAAACTACTTTTATACAATCATCTGCATGTTCATAGAAGGTTTTATACATTTCACTTGCTCGGTCTAACGGTACAACATGCGTGATAATTTCAGTAGGGTCAAATTCACCCTTTTGAATCATATCAAACAATATTGGCATATAATGAACAACAGGTGCTTGCCCCATTCTTATACGAATATTTCTTTCCCATAAATTACCTAAAGGAAATTGATTGTAAACAGAACCATATACACCTGTTAATTGTAAATTTCCGAATTTTTTAATAGCTTGCATACCAATTTGTATAGGGCTTGTAGTTCCCCCAACTAAACCCATTTGTTGTTCTTGTGCTTCTTTAGGAGTTTTCTTCCCATCCATTCCCACACAATCAATGACACAATCTGCTCCACCTTTTGTTAATTCACGAATATATTTTCCAGCATCATCAAATGTTGGAAAATCATCAAAGTTAATTACTTCCACATTGTTCATTTTTTTAGCATGATTTAAGCGATAAGGAACATTGTCAACTGCAATCACTCGACTTGCACCTTTCAACCATGCAAACTTTTGTGCCATAAAACCAACAGGTCCACAACCAAGAACGACAACTGTATCACCCTTTTTAACTCCTACATTCTCGACACTCCATAAAGCGGTAGGTAATACATCTGACATAAACAACAATTTTTCATCATCTAATTCTACTGATTCTGGGATAACAAAAGGAATAAAATTACCATATGGTACACGAAGGAGTTCCGCTTGACCACCTTGATACCCACCATATCTTTCAGTGAAACCAAAATAACCCCCAGTGTCTACAGCCTTATTAGGATTAGAATTATCACATTGGCTCTCCATTTCATTTTGACAGTAATGACAATGACCACATGAAATGTTGAATGGAAGAACTACTCTATCACCTTTTTTTACCTTTGTAACTTCCGAACCAACTTCTTCAACAATACCCATCGGCTCATGTCCTAATACATAATCTTTTGTAGCTGGTACTGCCCCTTGATAAATATGAAGGTCAGAACCACAAATTGCACTTGAAGTAATGCGAACAATAATATCATCATTCTTTTGAATTGTTGGGTTTGGTACTTCTTTGACTTGCATATTTTTTACACCTTGAAAAGTAACTGCTTTCATTGTTCTCAACTTCTTTCTTAGAATTTATATTTTGTCTTAGATTATCTTTTCCAGAAATTATTTTTTTATTCATCATTGTTGTCACCATCCTTATTAAAGACAACAACAAGAAGATTAATTATCGTCCTTTATTTGTTTTTTGTGATGTTTTTCATCATATTCAATCACTAATTCTAATTGTGGTATATAGAAATCAACGATGTAATTGTCCACTCTATATTTATCATAAATATAAACAATTCCTTCTAAAGAGTTTTTTAATATTTCTCCAAATCTGCGTTCCATTTGTTTGCGCGAAATTAATAAGATTATTAAACTCCTCAAAATATTGGCCTCTTATAGCGATATTAAAAACAGTATCTAGATTATAATGTAAAACTTTCCTTTTTACTTTTCTAGTTCCTTCTTTATTTTGTACTATATAATACTTAGTATCTTGAAGTAAATCTAATATTCTACTAATATTTATAAATGAATTGTTATATTTTGCATAGTGGTTTGGTAAAGTGTTGCAATTGCCTTCTGTGTCATCCAAACTGTTTCATCTGCTATTTTAACTTCTACTGATGTATCCCTGCCCTCTGGTTGATAGATCAAAGTTTTTATGTTATTTAACATTGCTCTACCTTCCTTTTCTACGTTCTTCTATGTACTATTATACCGTTAACCATCGAATAGTTTAACAAAAACAGAACGTTTATTCCCCTGTTATAACTTATTCTAAGACAAATATAAAACCCCTTCAGACTTGATATAAAATCCTTAGGGGCTGTTAATTTATTTAATTTGTTCTAATACGGTTTTGCTTAATTCAACTTCCACTCTCTGCTTTACCACTATTTGTGATACGGTTCACCGTAACAGGGCTAAATGAGGTTTTTTCCCCTGTCCATTTTAGATAGCTGGCTGAAGGATCACCCAATCTCTCTTACTCCAACAGCTCTTCCGGAAGCAGCTTAAATCCTTCAATCATCGAGTCTTCTTCCACCTTGATCAATAGACAGCGTTTGCCATTTTAATTGACCTGTTTGACATATCTCAAGTCTTGAGGGCTGATTGCAACATTCGCTACTTTTGTGCTGATCTTAATGGACTTGGACGCGTAACTCGGAACGATATGGCTTGCTTTCATTTCATACGTTTTGTCTTCAACCACCTGCTGAAATGCCCTTTCCACTTTTTCCGTATTCATATCTTTTACGCCGCTCGCCTTCAGCACACGTTCAATCTCTTTAGTATCCAAAGTAGGAGTACTCTCTTCTTCCACCACTATTTTCAGTAAATCGTTATCCAACTTAAATTGTTTTCGAATCTCTGCTATATCTTTGTTATTCATCTCTAAATTTTAACTCCCTGGCTAGTAAGATTCGTGTTTTGAACAAAAAAGAGCATCCAAAGCTACAGTTAGCTTTTGACACTTCTTTATTATAACAATCTTTAAGATGAAGAAGGCCTATCTATTATGGATTGCCTTTGTTCCTCTTGGGTCGTTATGCACCTCTACGTGTTTTGTATATTTTAAAATTAAATTGGTAACAATGTGTATGAATATGAAATTTTTAAGTACGACTAGAAATGTTTTTTCTCAATAAGAGGGGTGGGATGTACATGTTTTGGAAAAAAAAACAAATTGAAAGTAAGTTTGTTGCTCAATCAATAGCTGAATCAGAATTATCGATAGAAGCTCTGAAAAAAAGCCTCGTTCAAATGGATGATGCAGAATTTGTGGAAATTGACATTTCCGTTATTCGAAAAATTCATCTTGTTTACATACGAACTCTCATTGACCAAGAAAAATTAAATGAAAGCATTATAAAACCTTTAACTAAATGTTCCAAACCGTCTATTCAAGATTGTATTACGAATTCCTCCATTATTCACATTCCTAATTTTATAGAGGCAAAAAAACAGTTGTTTTCAGGTTCCATTTTGTTATTTGATTCTTCGCAAAACCTTTGGTTAGCTGTGCCATTAAAAAATCCTATTGGACGTGCCATTGAAACTTCCGAAACAGAAACCATTCTGTTCGGAGCAAAGGACAGCTTTAGTGAACAAGTAGAACAAAATATTACGCTTATTCGAAGACGACTCCCCATACATGAACTGAAAGCAGAGAAGTTTACTGTCGGTTCTATGAGTGAGACAAGTGTTGTTTTAATGTACATAGAGGGGCTGACTAATCCAGATTTTGTTTCAACAGTCAAAGAGAAGATTTCTGAAATTAATTTTGATCTCTTCTTTGACTCCTCTCAAGTTGCGGCATTCATGGAGGAACATCAAAACAGTATTTTTCCTCAGTTTCAGCAAACTGACCGGCCTGATGTAGTTGCTTATTCTCTGGGATTAGGAAAGATCACCCTTCTGGTAGACAATACACCATTTGCTCTTGTTGCACCCATTACTTTTTTCCATTTGTTCCAATCACCCGAGGACTATATTAATCGATGGGTAGTTGCCAGTTTTTTGCGCATCATCCGATATGCCAGTTTTGTTCTGTCAATCACATTGATTCCTTTCTATGTGGCATTGACAACTCATCACTATCAAATGATTCCTATGCAAACACTTCTGGTCTTGGTCGAATCAAGGAGCATGCTTCCTTTTACTCCTTTTTGGGAAGCATTTATCATGTTAATTTTTATTGAAATCATAAAAGAAGCAAGTTTAAGAATGCCTACAAAAACTGGTCAAACACTTGGGGTTATTGGTGGTATTGTGATTGGTCAAGCAGCTGTTGAGGCTGGATTCGCTACCAAAGTATTAATTGTCATGGTTGGGATCTCGACGATAGCTTCCTTTCTTATTCCCAACTACCTTATGACAAAAGCAAATTCATTAATTCAATTGATGCTTCTTGTTTTTTCTTCTTTACTTGGGATAATTGGGATTGCACTAGGAAGCATTGCTATTTTGGCTCATCTTAATAGCTTGTCTTCAATCAAGCAACCCTATTTTTCACCAGTTTCCCCTTTTTTCGGTAAGGATTGGATTGACTTATTCATTCGAGGGCCATTAGTCAAAATGTTGGAGCGTCCAGAGCATCTTAAACCTCTAAAACAGAAGAGAGATAAAACTAGGAGATGACTTGATGATGGAAACCCACCAATTATTTAAAAAGAATGAAACCTATAATGGGTTCTATGCCATGTTGTTGGTAAATCGCCTCCAAATGCTATACTTCTTTCTGATTATGCCAAATATCTTGATCAATCCATATATGATTTGGGTGCTTATAGCTGTCGGGATATTATCCCAACTAAACCTTCTTCTTTTATCGAAGTGGCTTTTAACCCGTTTATCTAGCAATGGATATAATGGATTTGTCCAATTGTTTGGGAAAAAATTGGTACGTTTTCTCTCTTTCATCGGGTTGTTCTTTATTCTACTTAAACTTTCCGTCATAACGTTAGGATTCATCGAAATTGTTCAAACATTTATACTTCCATCAACAGATACAAATTTTCTTGTCTTTTTTATTTTGTTGTTATGTTTTTATGTCGCAGGTAGGGGCGTTGAACATACCATTCGTTTTGTGTTGATTTCTTTTTTCTGTACATTTTGGATGTTCACATTTTTCGTTTTTTTCGTCTTCCCTCCAATAGCTCAACTCAGTGATTTGTATCCACTTATTCCAATGGAGTGGAAAGTAGAAAATTGGAAAGCCGTTTTTTTAATTTTGTCTTCCTATTCTGGTCCGGAATTTCTGGTATTTTTGGGACCATGGCTTAAAACAAACAATAAAACCTTTCGCTATTTGTCTTACGGAAACGCTCTCACCGTTGTAGAGTATGTATTCCTATTTATAGCATCCCTATTTTTTTTCGGTTCCAATTATTTAAGTAAAACTCAATATCCAATTATTAATATGTCCCGTTATTTTCAAAACCCAGTGTTTGAACGAATTGATATGATCATGCTTTCCTTTGAATTATTTAACCTAGTTTTTGCAGTTTCTCTATTTCTACTATTGTTTTATGGAGCATCTAGAATAGCTTTTGGTAAATTGAGCAAGCCAACCAGTGGAAAAGGTTTGTTATTCAGTGTATTCCTTATTTTTATCGGAATGATTCTTGTGAATGAATTATTTTGGAAGCCTTGGGAGAAGCAGAATTTTTTACTTAATCTTCAAATTATAGCTGGAAGCATAAGCTATTTTCTTGTTCCACTTGTTATTGTTTTAGCAATGAAAAAAAGGGGAGTTAAAAAAAGTGCGTCTACATAAAAAGATATGTAATAGATTAATACTTCTTTTTATGACTATTTGTTTATCTGGCTGTGCCCCTTTTACCGAAAATAACCTTATTGAAGAAATTTCTCCCGTTACCTTTTTGGCAATTAGTAAGGGGGATACAGGGAAATTAAAAGTCAGTACAATTTTGCCTCCTCTAAGTAAAGAAAAGAAGTTTGTTATGTCGCAAGAAGTCAGCTTATTAAAGGAGGGAGTACAGAAGTACAACCTCAACTTCTACCAGGAAATGAAATCTGGACAAATGCGGATGCTGGTAATTAGTGATGAACTTGGAAGAGACGGCATTATGTCCATTATAAATGTATTATTGACTGATCCGGATATTTCTCCGAGAATCTATTTAGTAATCGTAAAAGGAAATTTTGATGAATACTTGGAAAGTCAATTGGACAAAGATGAAAACTTTGATTACTCGTTTTACCGTATGCTGAAGCATTATGAGGAAAAAAACCAAGGAGAATTAACTGTCGTTAATCTTCATCAATTTAAAAATTTGCTCTATACTCCTTATTCAGATCCTTTTTTGCCTGTATTCAAAATAGAAGAGGATGGGGTCAACTATGAAGGTACAGCCTTGTTTAAAGATGACAAGCTAGTTGAAACTATTTCATCTTTAGATGATCGTATCTTCCAGCTGATAAACAACGATCACTACTTAGTTGTTTTACCGATTCAAAAATTTGAAATTGTACTGGGTCATGTTAGATCTAAAGTAATAGTAGATTTCGATAGCAGCTATTCTACAATGACCTATACCGTGAATATGGACACTAGAATTGAGGAATACCGGGGAGAGAAACAATTATTTGACCCAAAGGAATTAGAAAATATGAAAAAAGATATCGAAACCCATCTTGAAAAACAAACACATGAACTGTTTAAAAAGATGCAAGAATTGAAAGTGGATCCATTACAGATTGGCATACAAACAAAAAGACCATTCTCAAAACCAATGGAAGAAAAAAAATGGATTGAATTGTTTGAGAAGATGGACATTAAAATACAATACAATATTAATATCGATCCTTTGACGGATGCAAATTCAAAAAGGCAAAACTTTTAATTTTTCTTATCGAATAACTCATAACGTATGTGATTTAATGCTTGATAAATATGCTTCGTATGCAAATCTTCCTTGTGCCATTCAGCCACAAACCCACCCACGTTCTTCCGCTGTTAATTCTGCAGGTTTTTGTGCTAAGCAGCGGTCAATAAAACGTGATTTATGGTGTTTCTTTACTTCACCTAAATACCGTCTACATCTTTGTTGGGCATCCGTGAAAAATTGGACGAGATGAAAGCGATCCAACACATGAATGGCAGATGGAAATCCGTTTGGTTCATCGTCGGTTGGCAAAGAAATTGTAAAAAAAGATGGTAACGGTAAAATCAATTTGATAAACTGGTTATACAAGGCGAAAACTCCTATCGTGGTTTGTCTAAGCAACAATTACGATACGTGAGTTTTCGCTTTTCTTCTATACTTAAATGTCACACGTGTTGATTAGCCAAAATCACGTAACACTTTTTTGATACATCATCCGAGCTGACGACAGAATTTCTTCGACGTATATTCGCCATTTTAATGGAAGTGCATGCCAAAGAAACAGGCGTGTAAAACCTGCAAATGACAAGGCTTCTACATCTGATTTTACCTGGATGCGCTTGTGTAAAAACTTTAATTAAACGGCTGACAATCCGTTCAAAAATGCGTTTCACGATGAGATAATTCAGTTCACCTAAACGTTTTGAAAGTGTCGAATAATCCACTGATTTCAAGCCTTGTGCTGGTGCAACATCCGCAGCGTGGTGCATACTTTTCCATTCAAATGTAGCGGCACCCACCAAGTAGTTTAAAAGTGTTGATACATCACATTTACGAGCCGTATCTTCAAACTGAACAGCTAGAATCCCGTCGATTTCTTTTTGTGAAATAAAGTTTTGAAGTAGTGTGAAAATCGTGGTATTCGCAAGCCTAGAGATTCCTCCTTGTAAAGGTTTGTGTGGTAACTTACATTTTACATGGAATCTCTCTTTTTTATTAGTTTTTAGTGATAAAAATTAGTTAATCAACAGACGTGATAACATATATGTATTAATTGCATATGTTATCTATAAACTTTATAAATATTTTACAATAATTCTTGTTGTTATTGTCCTAACCGAATATAACCATGATATTAAAACTATATATACCTTATACATATCTCATATGTACAACGGAAAACCATTACTGGCTCCGTTAGTGATGAATCACGATTTTCACGAAAAATGAATATTTCCAAACACGTTGTAATTTAATTTAAAAAATCTATATATAATTTGTATAAGTTTTAATGTACTCCATCAACAAGCTGATTGATTGAGTTTAACTTGGAAGAAAGCTCAATAAACCATGCTTCATCCCCCGTTGATAATGCCAAGTCTATTAGAAATAGAATTTCTTCCTTGTTTACCACCTTAGAAAGTGGCAGTTTCCTAACATTTTTACTTAAAATCGGAATTGTTTTGCCAAGCGTTTCACGATTGTCACTCGTAGCAACCGTTACTTTAACAACTCCATCCAGAATACTCTGTGATTCAATATAACCAATTATTAATTCCCCATCCTCTGATTTTCCCTTAATCCAATCACCTGTTTTCAAAACGGAATTACCATTCGTCAACATCCTTTTTCACCTTCTTAAGTTATTTTTGTATTTTATGAATGTAATCAAGATAGAACCTTTTTTTAAGCTACAGTCATCGGGGATATATCACCTAGATAAATCTGTAATGTTTTTTATTACAATTTAATAAAAAGAAGTCTACGGCCGTCAGTCACAGCCGCTATTTTGTTCTTGATTTATAAGATCGACAACTTCTTTAATTGTATAGTTCTTTAAATATTCACCCAAATGTTCTTCCGCACCTAAGAAAATTGTAAATAATACACTTTTCATATTTGCTCCCACAATACACTTTTCATTTGAATCAGTACACTTAGGCTGTAAAGCACCTTCAGAGGTTATCATATATATTTCCCAAAGATTAACTTCACTAAGCTCTAGAGTAAAAATAAATCCGCCGCCGGTTCCTTCTTTTGATTTTATAAATCCATGTTTTTTTAACAAGCTCAGCACTTTACGAATGCGTACTGGGTGGACACCAGCACTCTCTGAGATACCATCACTTGTTGACATACGGTCCGGCTGCAACGCAAGATAAGTTAAACTATGAATGGCAAGTGTAAAATCACTATTCATGTCCTGCCTCCTTATAAATCAACACAGCTAATTACCTTTTTGCTTTACATATAGCTTCTGCATCTTTTTTTAAAATCAATCAACATAGTGTAACAATATATATTACAGTTTATCTTGTCAAGTATCTAATTAGAAATGTTGTATTAACTCTTAACCATGAATAAGGAATTCCAAGCATCCTGTAAATCTTTACGAATCACCTTCACTTCCTTAAAGGTGCGTAAACATATTTGTTTGTTTAGAAATTTTTGTATAATTAAGTTTAATAACCCCATTGTTTTTTAACTTGTTCTTCTGCTAACTGTTTAATTTTTTCCCATGCCATTTCTTTATTTACAATGACATTGGTTTGATAATTTTTATCTTTATAATTAACTGTAACGAATACTTCAATCATCACTTTCTTCCTCCTTCCGAAATAATATTAATTGGCCACTTTTTGCCATTCGACGTTCGAAAATGTGCGAAGTCTACGAGGCAAAAAACTGCGGATTTCTTCCTCGTTATATCCAACCTGTAATCTTTTTTCGTCTTGGATAATTGGCCGGCGCAACATTTGAGGGTAGTTGATTATTAATTTATAAAATTCATTAAGTGGAAGAGATTCAATACTTACATTTAATTCCTGAAATGTTTTTGATTTAGTTGAAACAATGTCATTAGTCCCATCTTCAGTCAATCGAAGAATTGATTTAATCTCATCGACTGTAAGGGGATTGGATAATATGTTTCTTTCAATATACTCAATTTGATGTTCTTCAAACCAAGCTTTTGCTTTTCGGCAAGAAGTACAACTTGGTGTCGTATACAAATTAACCATACTTATACACACTCCTTCATATTATTCAGCTCATCTACTGGCTATACTGTAATTTTAATTATTACAGTTTGTAAAGTCAACTGTAAATTTATGGATTAAAATCAGAACGCATTAGAGTTTGTAATTTTTAAAATTACTGTACTTAAACTAGCCTCTTGAATGAAATGTTGGATAATAATGAAATAGATGGAAAAGACCCTCGTTGTTTTGTTCATTCTTGTTCTATTATCAGGGTATGGTGCTGACCGAATTATCGATAAAATTCAAATCATTGATACACTACCTTATGATAAGAAAGGAGACAAAATCGAAGGAATGGTGATCTATCCTCTCTTCACGGAAAAAGGGAAAACCGTATTAAAAGATTTCAAAACTTTTTCCAATACGTTTGAGGAAATCCTTCCATGATTGGATACAAAAGTCGCTTGGCCGGTTGAAATAGGAAAAAAAGGAGTCGCTGAAGCTTTAATAAGTCTCGATCGATCCTTTGTTCCCATTCATTTTATATAATATCCAAAGGTATTTTTCTTGTTGGTTTTGGAAATACCTCGTCAAGTCTGTTCAGATCTTCTATGGTCAATTGAATAGTAGCAGCTTGAGCATTGGCTAAAACATGTTCTTCCTTAACAGCTTTTGGGATAGCAATTACGTTGTTCGAACGAATGGTCCATGCAAGAGCAATTTGTAATGGCTGCACATTGTATCTTTCTGCAATCTCAATGATGGTTGGATCGCTTAGTAATTGTCTTCTTAAGCTCCCTCCCTGGGCCAGGGGACTATAGGCCATAATTGGCATGTTATGTTCATGATGCCATGGTAGGAGATCATAATCAATTCCTCTAGAACCTAGATGATATAACACTTGATTTGTCACACAATTTTTTCCGTTAGCGGTATCCCACAACTCTAACATATCATCCGTATCAAAATTAGAAACTCCCCATCTTACAATTTTACCATCCTTGCGCAGTCTCTCCATTCCTTCAATCGTTTCTGCCAATGGAACACGACCTCTCCAGTGTAAAAGATACAAATCAAGATGATCTGTTCCTAGTCGTTTTAGACTATTTTCACATGCACTTTCAATCAAATCTAACCCGGAATGATGAGGATATACTTTCGATACTAAAAAAACTTTATCTCTACGCCCCTTGATTGCCTCACCAACTAAACGTTCGGAATCGCCATTTCCGTACATTTCAGCCGTATCGATTAGCTTCATGCCTAGTTCAATTCCAAGTTGCAAAGCTTTGATTTCTTTGTTTCTCGATTCAGGATTTTCACCCATGTACCATGTTCCTTGACCAATGCTTGGAAGAAAGGTTCCATCAGGTAAAGTTACTACACGTTTTTCAAGTGAATGCTTAATTCTCAATATTTTTTCATTGTCAGGTAAACTCATTTTCATCATGCCTTTCATATCTCACCTTGTTTTTCTTGAACTGCAATTCTTCAATCATTACCGTTTATTGGAAAATCGGATCATTATTAAAAAATTAAATGTGGCTATACATGTTGTAGTATAGCCACAAAAATAACATTATAATCTCACTTATACCAAGTGAGCCCCGCCATCAATAAGAACAGTCGTCCCAGTAGTAAAACCATTTTTAGCAAGGTATACATAGGTTTCAGCTATGTCTTCCGGCTTTGCAATCCGTCCAACAGGGAGCTGTTGTGCAATGCCGTTGAACAGTGCTTGCCTCTGATCATCTGACATTCCAGCATAGATTGGAGTATCTACAATTCCAGGTGAAACCACGTTTACCCTAATAGGCGCTAGGTCTATAGAAAGTCCTCGAACCAATCCTTCAATGGCTGAATTGATTGCCGCTAACGTAGTAGCGCCTTGAGGAGGACGAACTCCATATACACCAGAGGTTAAGGTGATTGAGCTCTCATTGCTTAAATATGGAAGTGCAAAACGGACAGTGATATATTGCCCCCAGAATTTACTATCAAACGCCTCTTTTGCACTTGCCACAGGCAGTTCGCTAAAGTGCCCCATTGCGCCTTCACCTGCTGTTACCACAAGGTGGTCAAATTTTCCAACCTTACTGAAAAATTCTGCTACTTTTTCTTCGCTTCGAAAATCGATTTCAATTGCTTCTACATTGCCACCAAGAACTTGTTTTGCTTCATTTAATTTGGAAACAGAACGGCTGGCAATGATCACTTGAGCTGATTGATCGAGAAACGCTTTGGCAGTTGCTAAACCAATACCAGAAGTACCCCCTAAAACAACTACTCGTTTACCATTTAATGACATAGTAAAACCCCTTTCTTATTAAAACCTTTTTTTATTGAAATTCATTGTGAAATATTAATTTCTAAAACGATACTATTGAGTACTTACGCTATTATTCAGCTAATAATTTTAAGGATTCACGATTAAAGGCAGGAATGTCATCCGGAAAACGGCTTGTTACAATATTATTGCTTACCACAACTTCTTCATCTTTGTAGTTAGCACCTGCATTTTTGAGATCGTTCCTTATTGATTTGAAACCTGTTATGTCGACGCCTTTTAATAGGTCTGTATCAATTAATACTTGTGGGCCATGGCAAATGGCAAAAACAGGTTTACCTTCTTGTATAAATGCTTTTGCGAATTCACCAAAACGGTCGTCTTCACGTAATAAATCGGGAGAGAAGCCGCCAGGGATGAATAAAGCATCAAAGTCTTGAGGATTAACTTCCCCAATTCCTTTATCAATTTTTACTGCTTCACCTTTTTTACCAGTAATATCTTTTCCAGCCTGTATGTCGATTGTGATCACTTGATGACCAGCATCTTTAAATGCTCGTGCTGGTTCTGTGAATTCTACATCTTCAAATAAGTCTGTTATTAGTGTAGCGATTTTTTTGCTCATTATGATAAGCCCCCTTATAATTGTAAAGCATCGTTGGTATTATTCTCATTTAACACAATAAATACAAATAATCTACTGTTTTTAGTATATGTTACTGCTAGATATATGATGGTATAAAAACATTTAGTATCGCTCTGTCACGTGTTTAAGGATGGTGATGCCCTTTGGAAGAATTCGTGATGTCAAATCCTGCTTGTGACACATAGAAATACTTGATCCAAACCACATCTAAAAACGGTTCCCTTTTATCAAGTAAAACATCAATACTTTCCTTGCTGATGTCCTCCTTATTACCTTTCACTTTTTGTAATTTCTGACAGAAGCTCGTATGAATGCAGGCGAGCTTTGTGGTCGTAAACTTGTGCAATGACCATTATTTCATCTGCCTGGCTCTCCTCCAAAAATGTATATAGCTTGTCCTTTACCGTCTGCTGGCTGCCAACAATCGATGAGCCTAATTGCTGCTCGAGAGACTTTAATTGGTAGCTGCTGGCCAATTCGGAAATGTCATCTACCGGTGGTTGAAGCTGTGTAAGGTTGCCACTCATCAGATTCAAAAATTGCTGCTGCAGGGTTGTGAAAAGGCGCTTTGCCTCTTTATCCGTTTCTGCTGTAATGATATTCAATGCCACCATCGCATACGGCTTATCGAGAACATTCGAAGGCTTAAACGCCTTGCGATAGATCTGTAGAGCACCCAGAGTGTTAAGTGGCGAGAAATGGGCGGCAAACGCGAATGGCAAACCCAGTTCTCCGGCCAGCTGCGCACTGAAGCCGCTTGAACCCAGCAGCCAGATTGGAATATTCAAACCTTCACCCGGAATCGCTTTTATAGGGTTCCCTTGGGCCAGGGATGGATCAAAGTAACCGCGGAGTTCCGCTAATTGCTCAGGAAAGTCATCTCCGGTACTTCTCAAGTCGCGTCTCAATGCACGAGCGGTCAACTGATCTGTACCAGGTGCACGCCCCAGACCAAGGTCAATTCGCCCAGGATATAAGGATTCAAGAGTGCCAAACTGTTCAGCGATGACGAGCGGAGCGTGATTCGGCAGCATGATTCCTCCTGAACCAACCCGGATTTTTGATGTACCGGCTGCCACATGGGACATCACCACAGAAGTGGCGGAACTGGCGATAAACGGCATATTGTGATGTTCAGCGAGCCAAAAACGTTTGTAGTCAAGTTTTTCAGCATGCTGTGCGAGTTCCAATGTATTGCGGAAAGAGTCAGCAGGAGTACTTCCGGCTGTTATCGGTGAAAGATCAAGCACCGAGAAAGGAATTTCGTTTAGTTTATTTGCATGTTTAGACATAAGTTCATCTTCTTCCCTTATCTAATTTTTAAAACTAATCTAATACTGGAATTTCATGAGTCGAAAAGTAAGGCAACACAAACTCTCCAAGCTCCTGGATGACTTCCTCTGGAGGGCGCTTTGAAAAATACAATACAAATGCCAGGTGATTGACACCAATGGATTGAAATTGATATAGAATTTCTAATAACTGTTTGCGCCCTACACGAAATCCTAACGGAATCGGAACAGGAGACAAATCGGGATTTTCCGATAAATCGATAAATAAAGTCTGAGTGAAAGGTTTAAACACTCCTGGGGCGTAAATTTCCGACAACTCGCGATACTCGTTAATCAATTGAGTTTGTTGCGGGATAATCCTCGGGTACTGGATCCAGCCGTCCCCGTTCTGGGCGATCCATTCAATCGATTGATTGCTGAATCCTGTCACCATGGTCGGAATCGAAGAAAAAGGTTTGGGGATCATTCTCATATCCGTTCCATCGATGATGCCTAAATCGCTGTTGATAGTGGGATTGTGCTCCTTTAATAGCCGTTCAAGGAATGCATAATTCTTTTTAAACAGCCCTCCGCTTTCGAGCTTGGATATTCCCAAAGCTGTGAAATCTTTATCCCGGTCTCCTGAAGCCACTCCCATGATCAGCCGTTCGGGAAACAACCGGTCAATAGATGATGCTTCCTTTGCCACTCGGACAGGGTGGCGCAGCGGGAGGACCACACTCGCCGTCCCAAGTGCAATTTCCTTGGTATGGGCCGCAAGATAGGTCAAATAAATCCATACATCATACAATTGACCGTTATCATCAATATTCAAATTCTGAATCGTAACGTCCCGAAGCCACAATGCCGCGAAACCATGGTCTTCAATTTTGCGGGCAAGCGACAACTGATTTTCCATAATCGGATATTTGGACATCCTTGCCGTCGGAATCGTGAAACCAAGCGTCATTTTATCCTTTTGGTACAACCTGTTATATGCTCGATGCTGTAATAAACTCACTTCAATTCTCCTTAAATTTTTGTACCAATGTATTTTTCTAACTTTTTAATCGTTTCCTCATTACGGCGATAATACGTCCATTGTCCGATTCGCTTCATTTCAACCAGTCCGCTTTGCAGCAGAATCGATAAATACTGTGAAGTAGTGGATTGCGAAATCCCGGCCTTGCTTCGGATATCCCCTACGCAAACCCCACCTTCAAATCCTTCATCAGCAATAATATGGGCTTGCGGTGAAAAATGACTGTCGGGATCTTTTAACATTTGAAGAATGCTCACCCTCGTCTGGTTCGACAATGCTTTAAAAATTTCAACGGCTTGTTCATCATTTAAGCGTTCCAATTTCTGCTTCAATGTCATTTGCCTCTTTCTATATCGATTATCACTATCCCAATGGACGCTGGATAGATGATCTGAAAGCATCACGCCAAATCGGTAATTCGCGATATTAATATATTAGCCATTTGGTCTGTCCAAATCAAAAGATTTGTTTCGAAGGAGATACGGCGAAATGCTCCCTTCTTAATAAAGACCACTAAAAAAACTCTCTTCCCTTGATACCGCTTGTACCTTTTTGAGTTCTGATAATAGTTGCCCCTGCAGGCCTTCTTTTGGTTTTAATACAGCATTAATTACAATATGTTCCATTTTAATCCTCCTTAATAATGAGTAGTTTGTCTTTCTTTTATAAAGTTTTAAGGTGGCAGTGGGGTTTATGTCCCTCCCAGCATCGTGTAAAAAATATACCCTTTTAAATCTCTTATCAGCTTCAATTATGTAAGCTTTTACTGTTTACTCTTAACTTTTTTAGTATGACGAAAAAGTTGAGGTTTGATTTTCGATTGAATTTGATTGATATTCAACTAAAAGACGACCTAGTAAAACTATATAAATATCGTAACACGGTTCATATTGAATCAGAGTTAATATTTGGTGTATTTTTCTTACATTTGGATAGCCAAAAGCCTACGGAATTAATTCCGTAGGCTTTTGATTATATGAAAATTCAGCGAAGAGACTGTAGAATTAGCTTAATGCTTTTACTAAAGCTTCTCCAAATTCTTTAGCGCCATCTGGACCATCACCAGTGATAATATCATCATGAGCAACAACATGTTTTTCAACATATGTTACTTTATTCGCTTTTAATTGGTCTTTTTGTATATCTACTGGATAGCAAGTTGCTTCTCTTCCAGTAAGTAAACCCGTTTTAGCTACAGTAACCGCACCTGCACAAATCCCTGTTACAAGAACTTTATTAGTATACGCTTGTTTCAAGTAGTCTTGTAATTCTTTATTTTCCCATAAATGATCGTTCGTACCAGATCCACCAATAACAGATACAACATCATAGTCAGTCGCAGAAACGTCTGAGAAAATGACCTCAGCAATTGCTTTACCTTCATAATCCCCTATGATTTCACCTGTTTTTGTACTTGCAATTGTCACTTCAATTCCGTTGCTTTCCAATTCCGCTTTTGGTTGAAATAATTCGTCTTCATTGAAACGTTCTGGTGGTATAATTAAAAGTGCTTTTTTACTCATTAGTAGTTCCTCCTCATTAATAAAAATAATTCGCCGGTAAGACGACTATTTCATTCTACTGCTGGGTTTCTTCACTGTGAAGACTGCACTTTTTTGTAAGGAGGTTACCAACAGGTTACAATTGATACAAATAAGGAGGTAAGAATTTATGCCAGATACATTTAGAGATGAAGTTAAAGAAAAGATCATAAATGGTGATTATAATTGTGAAAAAGAACTTACCTTATCAATTATAAGTGGTAAATGGAAAATCGTTATTTTATGGCATTTAGGGGTAGAAGGACCACATCGATTCAGTGATCTCCAAAGGCTTTTTCCAAAAATATCTCATAAAATATTAACGAATCAATTAAGAGAACTGATGGAAGATGGAATAGTTCATCGCGAGGTTTATCCAGAAGTTCCACCGAAAGTGGAATATTCCATGACTGAATTGGGGATGACTTTACTTCCTATCGTTGAAATGATGTATGAATGGGGAAAAAATCGGATAGCAGAAATCATAAAAGAAATGGATATTTCGGAATTAAACAATTAAGCATAAGCTTACATTTACAATGTTGCTTTACAAAATCTATTAGAAAAGAAGCACCTTCACTTAACTGTAAGGAAGGTGCTTTTTATGCTTAATTGCGGAGTATTTGGATCATTTATGCTGTGGATTGGTTCAACTGAACAGGGATTGTGTTTTCTTTTATTTAAAATAAATTATACATAAAAGAATATATCAAAAGGCTTCCATTCCGCTAATGATGAATCAAGGGTCTTATTAAAAATTAACGAACTCATTTCCAAAACTGCATAATCCAAAAGGCTGGCTAAAAGAAATTTTTGTTTTTTAGGCAGCCTTTTTGCTTTACTAGCGTGTCAACATCCTTTCAAAGTGCTAGTCAATTTAAAAACTTGATTAGATAAATTAACTGTTTTTCAATGTTTAGAATCTTATATGCCCTCAAAAACCTCTTTTACTTATGATACGGTTCACCGAGGTTGATATTAAACTTATCTCTATAGTCATAATGAACGAAACGGCTCCCATCGCTTAACGTAGATTGCACTTGGTCATAATGGTACTATATGGGCCAACTCATGAATAGACGTTGCTAATGCTTGTGTTTCTGTGTTACGACTATTCATAACAATCTCTTTACCTTTACCATCTTTACCTTGAACAAAGGCACCTTTAGATGCTCCTAATTCTGTTACACCTAATTCCGATTGTCGCATATCTCTCATATCGATATTTAATTCTTTAGAAACAGCTTCTATCCCTTTCCTTAAATGCTCGACATTTCTGCCTTCTTCAATTTGGAAATTAAACTGTTTATTAGGGAATATTTTTGGTAAATCTTCTAATGGTGCATTCGTTTGGGATATATCGAATACATGCCCAACTTTAAAATTAGCAATTTTTCTTGTTGAGATCTGCCCCTCTTCGATAGGGATAATAAAGATGAGTAATAGGGATAACTAGTAAAAAGCCGATTCTCCTTTTATGTCAAGGAAAAATCGGCTTTTTAATTAATTATTTCGGATCAATTTGTTGGTGAATTGATTTTTATTAGATTAATGGAAAACTCTATTATAGCATTAGCCTTTTAGGCATTTGACTGTTTTTTCGGGAAAGAAAATTAATTATTAAACAACAACCACACTCAAAGTTTCACTCTTTATATCCCCATAGTATGGAAAAAGTTATAATGATGCATTTGGTTTCTCATCTTTCTTCAAAAATACTTAGAACTTGATAGTTTGATAAGGTACTGTACTAAGAAAACCATATTTACCTAAAACCGTTTATCTAGGATTAATATAGGGAGGGGAAATCGTTTTAAGATTAGTCGCTAATATCAAATGTGTTAATGTTTAGTGAATGGTCGGTATCTCTAACAGAAGCGTAAAATATATCTTTAATTTGATGATATCCCTTTGCCTTTAGTTCTTGCTTAAGCCACTCTTCATTCTTGTTGATTAATTTTAAATTACGCTTCTGAACTTTCCCTTCAATTACAACAGCTATTGGGAATCCATGGTATTCTACTTTCATATGTAAATCCTTTGGAGTAACAGGAACTAATTCTTTCCTTGGTAAAATGCTGATTTCACCTGTTGCTTCCAAAATCGCATATTCAATATCTTGAATATCTGGATATCTTGCTGTTCTTAAACCTGACAACAGCTCAGATAAAGGATATCTATTTTTCCTTAAATTTTTATATACAATTTTTCCATG
This sequence comes from Bacillus sp. 522_BSPC, assembly GCF_001076885.1. Classification (GTDB taxonomy): domain Bacteria; phylum Bacillota; class Bacilli; order Bacillales; family Cytobacillaceae; genus Niallia; species Niallia hominis. Next base: position 516 of record NZ_JVDT01000002.1, on the reverse strand, counting down.
TTTAACTAAAATAGTCGGTTTTCCTATAATAAAAGGGTTTAACCAATTTAATAAACTTAATTTTGATATAACTAAGTGACGCCCGTTATAACAATGATTCCAATAATCCCCTCTGTTACTCCATTTACTTTAATGGACCCCAATGCTAAATAAGATAAAAATAGAATCGCTCCAAATTCGTGAGGGGTAAGTTGTGCTAGGGCTGATTCCCTAAAATTTTTATGGATACAATAAAAACAATATATATATAAATTAATTTAACTAAAAAAATAGACACTTCTAACACCTCTTAGGAAAAATCACCTTAGTCTGAAGTCAGACTAAGGATGTTCATCTCTTTGACAATACTGCAAAAATTAACAGAGAAAGTTAACCAGTAATGTTTTAATATTTTAAGCACCCTCTAATCAATTTAAAAAAAGATATTTTTCCAAAGATTTTATTTTCAAGATTCGACTTAATGTTATTATGCAAAAAATGGTACTACTTTTTTGTTATGTGTCTTAAGATCATCCA
>NZ_JVDT01000042.1 GCF_001076885.1 Bacillus sp. 522_BSPC | reverse complement strand
ATTCTTATTTAATTTGGAGATACTATACTTTTTCAGTGCCCTCCAAAATGTGGTGTACAGCCACGTTAACAAGGTCTTATTATCACATTGTCTGTTTATAACCAAGTAACAATCGGTATCTTCATTGTTTTTACAGGAACTTCTGTGTTTTGATAAAATTCCTTGAGAAATATTTCTAAGTCTCTTGATTGATTGAGCATTTTCTTTAGCCTTTCTTCTAGAAACAATCGATCTGCTTCATGTGTAGCAGAATAGTAATTTTCCACACATTCTACATAATGAATGGGAAATAACAATCTTGCATAAATTAGTCTCCATGCAAAAGAGCTTAGCGGCATAACACTTTGATATTCCTCATAAAATGTTTTTACTTCTCTATGATATGTTTTAATATTTCTAAAATAACGGTCTCTTGTCCATTCCGCAAGATCTCTTCCACAATGATCAAAAACCCAATCAAATGGATTTTTAATATAATACTCCCCTGCCCACGTATCCTTTGTAAAACGATTATAGCAAATCGTTCCACTATCCACTGCATTAGGATCATCATCTAGCTCTGTATCGACAAGATACTGGATTGCATTCTCAGCAATTCCCATATAATATGGAAAAGATTCTAGAAATAACTTATCGAATTCACTTTCCGGTTCTTTATATAACATACCGTTCCAAAAACCTTCCATCTGATCCATTCTTTGTTCCCACATGCTCTTCCATTGGCCCATCCTGCTTATTTTTTGCACACCAAATTGCACTGTTCTTCCTCTAAAATGAAACTTTCCGAGCTTTCTTCCCAACTGACGCGAACGAAAAGGCCGCAACCGATTATTCATTATCACACAATAATGCTGTTCATCTATTTCTGTATATTTCTCTCCTTCTTTTGACTCTAAAATCATGCTAACATGATGGTCTCCAGTTTGGTATATATGTGCCGCTATTTGGTCTCTTTCTGCCAGCTCATCTTCCTCTACCCTTCCAACTGGAACGAGTGTAAATAACTTTCCTTCATTAATACAGGCTTCATAATGCCCAATTCTCGTTTCTTCTTCTACTTCAATCCCATATTTTGCAGATAAAATATTACGAATCATGCTTCCCCCTCCTATCCTCTCTTTTAGGAGTATATGATGTTGTATGTAAAAACTTGTTAAGTCGATTAAATTAATGAATATCACACTTTAAGGAAACAATAAGGGAGTATAGGAACATTTATCGACTTTCATGCATATAATAATAAACACTGTGACTACATAGTGAATAAACAAAAGAAAAGGTGAAGTTCATGTCATTAAAAGACCTAACAGAAAAAACAGCAAGAAAGTGGTTACATGAACGTGGAGTTAACATAGAGGATATTGCGAAGCTTGTATATATATTACAAGAGAAATATCATAATGATTTAAAAATGGATGACTGTATTCATAATGTGGAACGTGTCCTGTCAAAACGCGAGGTGCAAAACGCTATAATTACAGGGATACAATTAGATGTGTTAGCAGAAAAAAAGCTATTAGAATCTCCACTTCAAGAAATTGTAGAAACAGATGAAGGACTTTATGGAGTGGATGAGGTACTTGCATTTTCTATTGTTAATGTGTATGGCTCGATCGGATTTACGAATTATGGATATGTCGATAAATTAAAGCCAGGTATATTACAAAGGCTTAATGATAAGAGCACTGGAGAGTGTCATACTTTCTTAGATGACATTGTAGGTGCCATTGCAGCAGCAGCTTCCAGCAGACTAGCTCACCGTGCAAAAGGGGAAGAATAAGTCTAAAACAGCTGAATAAGGACATTTCGAAACAAGTAAACAATAAGTATACTTTGTTTGCGAAGCGTCCTCTTTTTAACTTAATTATTTTTTTACATCCCAATCCATTAAGCTATCTACCGTATAAGTTGGCTGGATGGAGTAGTCACCCAATTGTTCTTTGGTAGTTACACCTGTATGGACTAAAAGTGTATCCATATTTGCATTCATTCCTGCCATTATATCTGTTTGATAATTATCTCCTACCATCAAAACATCTTCTTTAGGCATGTTCAGTAATTTGATTGCTTGGTCAATTATAATGGATTCTGGCTTTCCTATCACGATTGGCTGTTGTTGTGTACTCACTGTAATTACAGATGTAACAGCACCATTACCTGGCAATAATCCCCGTTCAGTTGGCAAAGCAGTGTCACCATTTGTGCACACAAATTTTGCTCCATTGCGTACAGCCAGACAAGCTATCGTCAGTTTTTCATAGGTAATCTTCTGGTCAAGTCCAGCAACTACATAATCGACATTTTCAGAAGTCTCAACAAGCTTTAAGCCTTTTTCAATTAAAGCTTGTTGAAGCCCTACTTCACCAATCATAAATACGCTGGCTTCTGAAGCTCTTTCCGCGATATAATTTGCTGATGCCATTGCAGAGGTAAATACCTCACTTGCTTTTGCAGGTATATCGAATTCCCGTAGCTTCTGTGCTACCTGTTCTGGAGTTTTTGTTGAATTGTTTGTGACATATAAATAAGGAATTCTTGCGGCAATTAATCGTTTGACAAATTCAGCAGCTTCTGTAATCACTTCTGTACCACGATACATCGTGCCATCTAAATCGATTAAATATCCTTTATAAGCTTTCATTTATCCAAAATCCTTTCTAATGATACATTTTCATATACATTAATTTTTAAATGCAGACACAGGACCGAGTTCATGAATTAAGTAATCCTTCACAGACGGGATAAGTGATTTTATCGAATTCATATTTTGTGCAAATGCAGAAGCCAATTTCTGATGATCGATATCTGTATAATGATGTACAAGCTGTTTTCTCCACAGAATAAGCTCTTTCATGTCTTCTGCTATTCCTGTAGTAATTACTCTTTCATCTGTTAATATATCTACAATGTCATCATAGCTTCCAGGGTCTCTCATAATAAAACCGTCAATCATACTATTTCCCACATCCAAAATTACTTCAATCATCAAATGTGTAATTCTTTCCAATGCCACTTTTTCCAAAAAAGTATTCCAAGTATCCTGATTTTCAAATTGACGGATAAGTTCCTGATAATAGCGTAATTGTTCATCTATTTTTTCTCGGTCCACAAAATACATAATTGCGACTTCTCCTTCCGTGCCTTATGAGATTTGTAAGTGATCACTTAAGCTAGTTGGCTTGGCATAGAAATATCCTTGAGCTAAATCAACTTTATTCTTTGATAAAACAGAGGCTTCTTCTGCACTTTCGATGCCTTCTGCAACAACAACTGAACCTACTTCTTTAGCGATGAGAAGCAGCCCTTTTAGCATTGATTCTTTCACTGAATTTTTATCAATATTCTGGATAACAGACCGGTCAATTTTTATAATATCTGGCATAATTTCACTTATAGAATGAAGGCTTGCATAGCCTGCTCCTGTATCATCTACCGCGATTAAAAAACCAATCATTCTTAACACTTTCAGATTATTAGAAAAATGCTCTAAACCTTCAAATGAATCTCTCTCCGTAATCTCAATCGTTATTTTTTGGGGGGAAATCCCTTTAAATCGACGGATAACATTTTTAATATCTTTAATAAATCTTGGATTGCCTATTGTAACAGGTGTAAAGTTAATAAAGATATTGTGCTTCCATTTTGTATGCTGAATTTGTTCAAAAGCTTTTTCCAGTACAATCATTTCAAGATCATACAAGAATTTTGTTTGCCTTGCTAAGGAGAACAACTGAAGAGGATTTTCTAATGCCGTTCCTTTTGGTCCTCTTGTCAGCATTTCACAGGCATGAATTTTATTTGTTTCTACATCCATAATTGGCTGGGCTAATAAACAAATACGCTTATGGGCGACAATATCGCTTAATTCATGGACTAATTTATTGAATTCTGTATCAGATCTTTTATGTGCCATTGCAAGCGCTAATTCATAAGCCGTTTGAATGGCATCCTGAAGATAAGTATATTTTTTCTCGATAAACATATACCCAGAATTAAATACAGGTTGAACCCTCCCTGTTTCTCGAAAAACTCTTTCAACATTATGTATAATACTTTTTATTAGATCATCCAGGAGTGGGAGGCATTCCGTTCCTTGCTTCCATTTAATAAACATTGTCAGGCTATTTGGGCTGAAATCATGAATAGCCATAAATTCATGTGAAACATCCAATGATTGAATCGTTGCACGAAAAGACTTTTTTAGAAACCGAATATACTCTAAAAAATCCCGCACTTCTAATTGTTGCTTGATTCTATGTAAATTTATTATATCAATTACAACAACGGTCACCTCATATCCATTCTTCATTGCTTTCTCTACTTGATGAATAATAGGGTCTCGTAAAACAAATGAGGGTGGAAAATACTTTATACATTTTGCTGGTAACAATAATTTCCCCCAATTGAATAACCTTGAATATATATTTTCTTGATATTTCATAGCTCCATTCCTCTCAAAAGCCAACTTTTCCTGTTACAAATAAGCATTTTACATCTCTTGCGATGGACTTTTCCTTTACTTTTTGTGCTTGCAATTCAAGCAATTACTTGCAAAAAGCAGCACTTAGGAATTTTTTAAATGTAGAGTAGAAAAACATTAAAGGTTTACCTTACTTGTAAGAAACGGCTTATAGATATAGATTTATTTAAAAAATTCAAGTAGCTTATGCCAAGTTACAAAATAAAAGCTATATCCTATTTAAACACCGCTTCAAAACAGACCCATTTCTCATTTTTTTCAGAATGGAAGCTCCTTCTTCAAGCATAATCGGAAGGATCGCTGAATACTATTTCGTTTTTTTCACTACAAAATATGCACAGCCAAAATTACAATATTCATACAAATACTCTGTTAATGTACTTATTTTTGTGTCAAAGCTTGATTTTTGATTATTGTCATCAAAGAAACCACGTAGTCTTAATTGTCCATAGCCCCAATCTCCGACAATATAGTCGTATTTTGATAATATATCACTAAATCTATTTTTAAATGCTTCTTCATTAAAACCTGATTTTCTTTCTTCAATCAGTTCATAACAATTGTTATTAATACAAACCAATCGTATCACCTCAAAACCTATATGGATTTCATATATATAGTCTAATCATAATATTACCCACTTTCATTATAACCTTAGGAAGGATATTTACATAGCAAAAGCAATAATTTCTTCCTATTAAAAAACAGAATTTTTTATTTTTTATGTTTTAATCATTTTGGCGAATCGTGATTTATGTAATATAATTCCATTAAACATATAGGGGAACACTTAGGATCCATGAAAAACTCAAAAATTTTTTCCACTTAGACAACAAAAAAAGACCCCCAGAAGGGATCTTTTTAAGCTTCTTTTGCATGTTCAGCCATTTGTTGATTCTTTTTCGCTTCATTCACTTGCTCATCTGCATGATAGGAAGAACGAACTAATGGTCCTGCTTCACAATGGCTAAAGCCTTTACTTAATGCAATTTCTTTCAATTCTTTAAATTCATCTGGATGATAATATTTTTGCACTTTTAAATGCTTGGAAGTTGGTTGTAAATACTGCCCTATTGTCATAATATCAACGTTATTTTCTCTGAGATCATCCATCGTTGCAACAATTTCTTCTTTTGTTTCTCCTAAACCGATCATAATACTAGATTTAGTCGGTATAGTAGGCTGCATTTCCTTTGCTCTGCGTAAAAATTCAAGGGAACGATGGTATTTTGCTCTTGCACGTACTCTAGGGGTTAATCTTTCTACTGTTTCAATATTATGGTTCAAGATATCAGGTTTAGCATCCATTAACATACGTAGGTTTTCTTCTACGCCTCCCATATCGGAAGGTAGTACTTCAATGCTGGTGAATGGATTTTTTCTGCGAATGGCGCGAACCGTTTCTGCAAAAACAGCTGCACCGCCGTCTTTTAAATCATCTCTTGCAACAGCAGTAATGACGACATGCTTTAAATTCATCGCAAAAACAGAATCAGCAACTCTTTCAGGCTCTTGCCAATCTAGTTCTGTCGGTAAGCCTGTTTTTACTGCACAAAAACGACAAGCTCTTGTGCAAGTATCTCCTAGAATCATAAATGTCGCTGTTCTTCTTACAGCCCAACATTCATGAATATTTGGACATTTTGCTTCCTCACAAACTGTATGTAGTTGTTTTTCCTTCATCATTTTTTTCAAACCTGTATAATTTTCATTCGTATTCAACTTAATTTTCAACCATTCAGGCTTGCGTAAATATTCTTGTTTTTTCTCTGACACCATATTCATCTCCTAGTAAAATAATTTTCATCATTTACCTAAAAACAGTATTGTATAACAATATCCAATCAGAAAAATTTGTAATGTTACACACAATAGAAGGAATTCTCCACTTCATTTGTCACTTTAACATAATGCAAATACCTCTACAAGTTATTGATTATAAAGATTACCATTAATTGATAATTATTTTTTTCCTATTACTTCACAAAATATAACGACAGAATATGAAGGGAGGGATTATCTTTTGCGAAGGTTCATGTTTTTAATCATTATACTTATGTTTTTACTACCTAACACTGTCACATACGCGACTGAAAAAATGAATGATCCTTATACGAAACGAATGGAACTGTATAACAAAGTCGAAGCGTTGTATCAAATACCTTGGTATTATATAGCGGCTGTCGATCAATATGAGAGAAATATTCGCTCCGCAAGAAAAGATATCCCAAAAGCAGAAGGTCTTACTGGGATTTATTTTACAAAAGAAAAATGGGCAGGCATTATCAATCCAAATTCCGATGATACCAATCCTTTAACCATTCCTTTATTTGGAGGACTGGGAGCAGATGGTAATGGTGATGGAAAGGCAGATCGATTTAATGATGAAGATATCCTCTCCACATTCTCTAATTATATAAGCCAATACGGAGTGGATGAGGATAACTTTAGAATCGGTCTATGGAATTACTATAAAAGAGATAAAACAGTAAGTATCATAATGGGAAAAGCTGCAATATATAAACATTTTGGAAGATTAAATTTGGATGATCACGCCTTCCCTCTTCCGTTAAGAAGTAATCATAGCTACCGAAGTACTTGGGGGGATGCACGCGGCTGGGGAGGAAAACGCATCCATGAAGGAACCGACATTTTTGCAGACTATGGTGTCCCTGTGAAAGCGACTTCCTATGGTATTGTGGAAATGAAAGGTTGGAATAATTATGGTGGATGGCGAATTGGCATAAGAGATATTAACAATAACTATCATTATTTTGCCCATTTAAGTGGATTTTCTAAAGATATAAAAGCAGGTATGATAGTCGAACCAGGTATGCTAATCGGAGGGGTTGGGAGTTCAGGATATGGACCACCAGGAACGTCAGGAAAATTCCCGCCACATCTGCATTATGGAATCTATAAAGATAATGGATATACAGAATGGTCTTTTGATCCGTATGCTCACTTACGATTATGGGAAAGACAAGAACAGATAAGAGCACGAAATAAAAAATAAAAATTTCATTAAGTTCGCTGGCGATAAGATGAATTTGCTCATTCTTATCGCCATTATTGGTGCAGTCTATAATGGGTGATGAATCGTATCACATTCCGTTATGAGAATAGAAAAATCTTCTTTTAAATCTAAATCGTAAGGAGTGATTTCTTTACCATCATGTTCAATTATTCGAATAATCGGTCTTTCATTCATTCCTTTATTTTGTTTGCAGACAATTCCCTTCTCTCCATTACTTAGTTTTACACTTAAACCATTTGGATAAAGAACAATTGCTCTTCTAAAAGCTTCGACAATTTTCGCGTCATACAGTTGACTCGAGCCAGTATATAAAATTTCCAGTGCTTCATGTGGTAATAGGGCATCATGATAAACACGATTTGATGTTATTGCATCAAATACATCTGCAACAGCAATTATTTTCCCGAATAAGTGTATGTCTTCTTCTATCAACCCCCTAGGATAACCAGATCCATTCAAACGCTCATGATGCTGATAAGCACAATGAGCAACTAATAACGGTAGAGCCTGGACATTTCTTAGGATTTCAAATCCTGCCTCTGCATGGCTCTTTACTATTTCATATTCCTCTTCTGTCAATTTTCCTGGTTTCATTAAAATCTCTAAAGGAATGCTCATTTTACCAATATCATGCAAAATAGCCCCTAATCCGATAATTTCCATTTGCTTAGGAGAAAGTTTTAATTCTAATCCTAATGCCAATGTATAAATGGTAACATTTAAGCTATGTGAAAAAATATAATTATCATACAAATATACATCTGACATAATAGAATATAGATCTTCATTATTCTTTAACTCTGCTAGTACTTTTCCAACTAGCTTTTTAAAAATAGGAGTGTTTTTTTCCATTACCATTGATATATTGGAAGAATCTGTCTGTTTAATGGCCTGAAAACTATTCTCAATCGTTTTCATCGCTTCCATCTTAACTTGCTCTGAAATTGCAGCATTTACTTCTATATCCTTTGTATTCTTATCCTCCAAATATACGTAGCTGACGCCAAAATCAACCAGCCTTTTAATAATTCTATCCTCTAGTCGCACCCCACTATTTACTAACACCTTTCCACGATCATTTAAAATGGGCTTTGCTAAGATGGCACCTTCTTGTATATTTTTCGTCCCAACTAATTTCATGCTTTAATGGCTCCTAATTATTTTTGTATATAATTATTATATCGTACAATCCCTCTTGTTTCTTTAGACCTATTGAAAATAAAAAGAAAATTATTCCTTATAGAAAGAAAGCTTAACGAAAATAAAATTCCCCATTCGTTAAGCTTTCTGTACACTTATATTATTAAATCATTTTCAACAACGCTTCTTTGCCTATCATGCCTTTATGAATTCCATAAGTCTCTGCTTCTACTGTAACTGACTCCAAAGGCGCCTCTAGTAATTGCTCAATCGTTCTAACTCCAACTGCTCTTCCAGCAATTATCTTTCTGTCCTTTAGCTTATCATTTAACAATCCTATATCTAGCGCACCGCACATGATATACCCCTTATCATTTTTCACTGCAAGCAAGGTAGTTTTAGGCAATAGTACTGAGACCGCAATAAAAGTATGTCCATTGATATCAACAGGATACACATCAATCATAATACTTTGTGCTCACTCCTCTCTTTACCTTCATGGTAATTATATTCAGAGGAGGAGGAAACTGTGTTTATTTCTTGTGTATTACTGTACAAAAATAAGAAAAAACGAACCTTAGGCTTTAATCCTATTTTGCAAAGTGTCTGCAAGAATATTCCGCATAAATTCAGGCAGAAAATACTCTTTCTTTGTTGCACGGTAAATAGATGGAAAAAAATTACCGAACGTAAGCATATCAGGTACTGTTACCACATAATTCTGATCTGGTTGTATTTCTTTCGAGTGGATATAATATTTATCTCTTTCTCCACTTTTCTCTAATAGGATGCCTGCTGAAATCATTTTCCCCATTAAAGTTCCTCGGAACCCAAGACCCTTAACCTGCAGTTTCTCCCACTTCTCGGCTTTCATATCTTGTAAGATTTCCTTTAATTCAGCACCTGTCAGCGTAACATTGCACGGATTAATCGGATGTGGACAAATTGATAACAGGTCAAAGAAAGTGACATCCCCTTCTTGTAATCCATTTAGTATTAATCCTTCATTAAGAATGGCACAATCAGAATGACACCAAGAAACTAATTTTTCACAAAGCAATTGTGCTAAAACCTCTCGAGAATAGTATTCATCAATGGTAACTGCTTTTTCTGATAAGGCCTCTTTACCTTGCAAGTAATAATTTTCTATCGTTGCTTCTTCCTCATTCGCAATCGGCAATTTACTTGTTTCATATAATATCGCTTTTTTATCCATCACGTTCTTTAAATTATCAACCTTTAATTCAATATGTCCAACATAATAGCCATACTTTCCAGCAGCACCTTGAAGATTATTATTGATTATTTTTCCTTGATGAAAAATATGATGCGTATGTGCCCCTAATATAACATCTATTTCTGGATAGTTAGTTGCAATCATCTCATCATCATTTATTCCTAAATGGGATAACAATACAATAATATCTACCTGTCCACGAAGTTCTTCTATTTGCTTAGATAATTCTTGCATCGGCTCTGTCAATTTCCAGCCTAAAAGCTCATATAACTGTGCAAAATAGGCGGTGATGCCGATTACACCAATTTTTGTTCCTTTTGCTGTTTCATATGTTTGATGAGGAATAGCCCAAGTAGGACGTTCTCCATTTTTCTTATAAAGATTAGCAACAATCACATCGAATGAGGCATCATCATACAGATGGTCCAGTGCTTCATATGGCAGGGTTATTCCTTCATTGTTCCCTATAGTTACTGCATCATAGTGTTCTTTATTTAACAGCTTTGTGTTAATTCTACCTTTAGTCGCTTCTGTATAAGGATGAGACAGATCCAAATGGTCGCCTATATCAAATAAATAAACAGCTTCGCCAGCCTCGTTATGCCTTTTTTTCCTTTCACGCAGCAATTCATAAATTCTTGGCCAATTTTCAAAATGGCTATGTAAATCATTGGTATGATATATGTGGATGACCTCCATCTTCTCGCCTTCCTTGTGTTTGTATTTTCTCTATTTTAAAGGTAATTATTTACCAAGGATATTATCCTTCTTCTTATTTCTTAACTATTTTAAAATAAATCTAATTGTCTTGGAGCTAAATCCGTATATTCTATATTTAGTAATTCTATTAGCTCTTTCCCATTGTCGGCAGCATCTCCACCAGAATTATTATTAAAAAGGACATAAATATTTTTACATTCCTTTTCAAGCTGGCGGATATTTTCGACCCACTCTTTTAGTTCAACTGTATTGTAGCGGTATAAATAGCGAACTTCTCGCCAATTTGGATTGTTATTTTGTTGCCAACCATAATAATTTCTTCCATGAAGACGAATCAGCACCTTTTTTTCATCCACAGCATCAAGCACAGTAGGAACAGATCCTGGCGTCACTTGTGGTTCATCACAAATGCCATGAATCCAATTTTCTTCTCGCATAAACTGTAGCGTACTTTCCCGATACTTTGGCTCAAACCATGATTGATGGCGAAACTCAAGGGCACAGGGAATAACTCCCATCCTTTTTCTACATACTCTTAAATAGTCAACATTTGCCTTTGTACAATCAAACCAAGGCGGAAATTGGAATAAGACCATTGCCAGCTTCCCTGCTTTAATATATGGAACCAACGAGTCAATAAATGCAAAAAACATTTCTTCATGGGAGGAAAATGGAATTTCGCCTCGGCTATGACCTGTCATGCCTTGATATGCCTTTACTATGAATTGAAACGAGTCTGGAGTTTTCCTTACCCAAGTTTCCGCATTTCGTACTGGTTGTACGGCATAAAAAGAAGCATCCACTTCCACAGTTGGAAAATAACCGGCATACTCCACTAATTTATTTTGTGATGAAGTATTTTTTCCATAAAGACTAGTATGGTCTCCCCAGCCAGTTAAACCAATATGAATCAATTAAATCACCTCTATAATATAGTCTTACTCGATATAGCATTCACATCGATTAGACAATAAGTGCATCTTTCAAAAAATGAATCAATAACTCTAACATGTTTTATTTCTCTACACTAGATATCATATCATAATCACCATAAATAACTAAGTTAAAAGAAATGGAGGAAAAACTCTGTTTCACTTCATACGTATAATGAACATCTAACCATTAATCATCATTTATAAATAATCATTTTTGCATGGTAGCATCTTTTTGAATATCAATCCGAATACATGTCTTGATTAGAGGAATTCTGTTATATGTGAAAAAATCCTGGCGAATACCTTTCACCAGGATTTTGTAATGGCATATTTCAATGCTTCAATTCTAAACTTATAATCTCCATTTATTCTTTTTGTCCTTAAGGCTGTTTACCGATATACGCCAATATTCCCCCATCCACATAGAGAATATGACCATTAACAAAGTTTGACGCTTCCGATGCTAAAAACACCGCTGAACCAGCTAGATCCTCAGGGTTCCCCCAGCGAGCTGCAGGTGTTTTACCGATAATAAACTGATCAAACGGATGCCGCGACCCATCGGCTTGCTTTTCCCGTAATGGCGCTGTTTGTGGTGTCGCAATATAACCTGGTCCAATACCATTACATTGAATATTGTATTCTCCATATTCAGAAGCAATATTCTTTGTGAGCATTTTAAGACCGCCTTTAGCAGCAGCATAAGCACTAACCGTTTCACGACCTAGCTCGCTCATCATGGAGCAAATGTTAATAATTTTACCGCCACCATTTTGAATCATATCTGGAATAACTGCTTTTGAAACGATAAACGGTCCATTCAAATCTACATCAACAACTTGACGGAACTCTTCAGCAGACATTTCAATCATTGGAATACGTTTGATAATTCCAGCATTGTTCACTAGAATATCAATCGGACCAACCTCTTCTTTTATCTGTGCAATCGCTGCTTGTACGGCGCCTTCATCCGTTACATCAAAAACATAGCCTCTCGCTTCCATTCCAGCTTCTTCATAAGCTTCAAGCGCTTTTTCAACGGATTCTTGATTTAAGGAGTTAAATACGATTTTCGCTCCTGCTTTTGCTAATGCGCTTGCAATTTCAAAGCCAATTCCATAAATCGCTCCCGTCACTAATGCTACTTTCCCATCAATGCGGAATTTATCCATACTGAATGTCATCGTTTTCTCCCTCCTCTTATTTCAATTTATCCATTGGAATCATATCCATATCTGTATAGGTAATATTTTCCCCACACATCGCCCAGATAAAGGAATAATTACTTGTACCAACTCCAGAATGAATGGACCAGCTCGGCGAAATCGCTGCTTGTTCACTGCTCATAACTAGATGCTTTGTTTCATCTGGCTTGCCCATCATGTGGAAAATACGCGTATCCTCTTCCATATCGAAATACACATATGCTTCCATTCTTCTTTCATGTGTATGGGAAGGCATTGTATTCCAAGCACTACCTGGCTCTAAAATGGTATAGCCCATTTGCAATTGACAGCTTTCACATACATTTGGATGTATGTATTGATAGATTTTTCGTTGATTTAATGTTAATGGATCACCCGTTTCCATCGGTTTAATATTATCAATGCTAATTTTTACATTTGGATATTTGTGGTGTGCTGGTACGGAACTAATATAAAATTTAGCTGGATTGTTGGGATTTTCAGAAGAAAAGACTACATGACGTGTTTCTTTGCCGATATAATAGCCATCCTGTTTTTTCATTTCTTCTTTTTCACCATCGATTTCGATATAACCAGGGCCTCCAATATTAATGACTCCTAATTCACGGCGTTCCAAGAAATAATCTACACCTAATTGTTTATCTAAACTAATTTCCAATGACGTTTCAGTTGGCGTAACTCCACCGAAAATCATGCGGTCATTATGTGTATAAGTTAAACTGATTTCTCCAGGTATAAATACTTTTTCTACTAAAAATTCTTTTCTCAATTGATCTGTAGAGTAATGACGAATATCCTCTGGGCTATGTGTATAACGCGTTTCCATATTTTGCATTTTAAAGTCGCTCCTATCGATTTATTTTTCCAGAGTCAGCTAGTAAAAAGCTGTTGACTTCTGGTTCGCTAAATTGATTACAATCACCATAAATAGTATGTTTTAAAGCAGATGCAGCTGTAGCAAAATTAATAATCTCCTGAGGAGCGTTTTGGACTAATATTCCATGAAGAACGCCTCCCGCAAAAGCATCTCCTCCGCCTACTCTATCAACAATGGGATTAATTAGATGTTTTTGAGATTCATAGTAGCTATCGTTCTTCCATAGTGTTCCTATTAATTCATTGCTACTAGCGGAAAGCACGTTTCTTTTCGTAGAATATAAAATAGAAATATTCGGAAACTTCTTCTGTATCTCTTGATAGTAGTAGGCTAATTCATTCTCATCGCCAGTGTATTCAGTGATTCCCAAAAGATAGATTGCATCAAGCTTGCCTGCGGAACAATAATCTACATGTGGCAAAATTTCTGAAATCGTCTCTCCTGCTTCTTTTTGGGACCATAATTTCCCACGATAGTTTATATCAAAGCTGATTTTGCAGCCAGCGTCTTTTGCCGCTTTAATAAGGGTTATTGTTATTTTTTTCCAATCAGAGGATAATGCAGGGGTAATTCCTGAGATATGAAAGATATCAACATTGCTAAATAGCTCTTCCATTTGCCACTCACTTTCCGTCATTTCAGCAAAACTTGACCCTGCGCGGTCATAAATGACATTTGCCGCTCTTTCACCAATTCCAGCTTCTACATAATAAGTACCTAACCGAGATCCTCCTTTTAAAAGAAAATCAGTATGTACTCTATAGCGATTTAAATGCTTTTCTACTCCTTCTCCTAAGCCATTTTCTGGAGTTTTACTAGCAAAATAGACATCGTGACCAAAATTGGCAAGTGAAATTGCGACATTTGCTTCTCCTCCGCCATAGTGAGCATGAAGACTATCAGCCTGAGCAATGCGAACTCCAGAATTCGTTGAAAGACGAAGCATGATTTCACCTAATGTGACTACTTTTCCCATCTTTATGCTCCTTTAATTTGATGAAATTTATCCATATATTGACTAGCAATCTCTGTAACTTTGTCAAATTCTCCATTTGCCACAGGTGCTAATAGATTTCCTCCAACTCCAACTGCTACTACCCCTGCTTTAAACCACTCTTCCATGTTTTCCAAGCTTACTCCACCTGTTGGCATAATATTAACTTGCGGCATCGGCGCTTTAAATGCGGATACAATACTTGGACCGTAAGCGCTACCTGGGAATAGCTTGATAATATCTACTCCTGCTTTTAATGCCTCTTTCATTTCTGTAATGGTTAAACACCCTGGAAGATATGGTGTTTGATAAAGATTACATAATTCTGCAGTTTCTTTATCAAAGTTTGGGCTAACAATATATTCTGCTCCAGCCATGATAGCTAAACGAGCAGTTACTAAGTCCAATACAGTCCCTGCACCAATGACAATGTCAGAATTATCCTTATACAACTCTACTAATTCACTAATCGCTTTATCTGCATTAGGAACAGTAAAAGTTAATTCGATTCCCTTCATGCCACCCTGAACTACTGCGCTGCTTGCCTGCACAGCCTCTTCCTTGCTATTACCTCTAACTACCGCAATTACCCCAGCATTTTTTAAGCGTTGTAATGTTTCCACTCTTTTCATTCCGCTCACTCTTTTCTTATTTAGAAATTTAAATTTATTATTAAGAAACCTCAATTTGATTATACATACTTTTTCGAAAAATGTAAACGCTAGTCATAAAATATAAAAAATCGCCGAAACGATTTAATGAGCCACAGCTTGAATTACCTCATTTTTCGTTTCGACGATTGCCTTAATTATTTGCCTTTTAAAGTCTTCGGTGAGCCTATATTTCGGCATACTTACACTAAAAGCCCCAATGATTTCCCCATCTTTTTTTAAGGAAGCTCCAATACAGAAAATATCCTTCTCCATTTCTTCATCATCAAAGGCAATACCAGTCTCTCTCACTTTCTGTAGCTCGGAAGCCAGTTTTAAAGAGTTCGTTATTGTATGCTCTGTAAATGGAACTAATGGAGTTTCTTTTATATATTGTGAATAATCCTCTTCATCAAATTCTGCCAGAACGGCTTTTCCCATTGCTGAACTGTATAAAGGTCTTGTTATCCCTACCCTTGATGACATTCTTATTGTCTGATGTTTAGCCTCTAATTTGTTTACATATAAAATTTCATTGTCTGCGAGTACACCTAAATGAATGGTTTCATCAATTAACTTTTGCAGTTTTTCTAAATAAGGTAAAGTTAACTCTACTAAATCCAGTTGATCCACACCTTGATTGGCATAGCGAATAAGTTTGGATCCTAATCGATAATTTTTATTTTTATCCCTGCTAACAAAGCCAATTAACAATAAAGTGTCCAATATTTTTAAAGTAGTAGAAGTGGTCATTTCTGTGTTTTGAGCAATACTTTGCAAAGTTTGATTTGGATTTTCTGAAAGATAATCCATAATTTTTGCAGCCCTTAATAGGACTGTCCCATAAGGTTTTGTTTTCTCCATCATACACCCTCTTTTCCAATAAAGAAATTATATAGGAAAAGAGGATAAAATTAAAGTGGTCTGAACCAAATATTTATAATTCCGTTGCCTCTTCAACATCCTAGCACAAGAAATGATTCTTTTTATCCAAACTTTAATGAAGAATGTGACAGATACAAAATACGAACTGAAGGAATACGAACTGAAGGCAAACTATGCCGAATTAGCGGCCGATGTAATCCGACAGGAATATCGTAATACAAAACTATCACTTACGGATGTCGCCAATATCATTGGCATTACTCCGAACTATTTAAGTATTATCTTTAGCAAGCATCATGGTGTACCCTTAAATAAATATTTACAACAATATCGAATACAAAAAGCTCAAAAAATGTTGTTAAAAACAGACTTCACGATTAATGAGGTTGTGCAAATGAATGGTTTTGAAGACCCTAATTACTTTTCTAAAGTTTTTAAATTACACACAAATCTCTCCCCATACCGATACCAAAAATTATATAGGAACGAGGAAGCTGCAAAGCCGTTCCTATGAATCTTTAATCTATAAAAAAGAAGTAAACCTATAGCATTTGCTAGGTTTACTTCTTTTTCTAATGAAATATCTATAACAATAAATAAGCTATAGGTGTAACAATAATTAAACTTAGAATCGTACGTTCTAACCAAATGACAAGAAGTTTAGGAAAACTAATTGGAATATCTGTACTTAATACACTTGGAATACTTGCTGATAAAAAGAGGATAGAAGAAACACAAACAACTGCAATAACAAATTTTGTGACAAGTGTCGCTTCAACAACTAATAAAGCTGGTAGAAACATTTCAGTAATTCCAAGCGCTGCCGCCTTAGCTATTAAGAATGCATCTGGCAGTTGTAATAATGTAGTAAATGGATAGAAAATATAACCTAAGATATCAAAAAGATTTGTATATTCGGCAAGGAGAATACCGATTAATCCAACCGATAGAATACTAGGTAAAATACTCATTGTCATGACCATACCATCACGTAAATTAACCCATAAATTCTTTCCTATGCTTGGCGCATTGTTCGAAGCTTCCATTGCTTGTTTCCAAGCATTCTGTATATACTTTTCTTTTACGATTTCTTCAGGCTTGCCTTCCATTCCATTATAGTATTCATCACTCATTTTATTAATTGGCCAAATTCTTACTGTAATAGCTGTTACAACAAACGTTACAAATGCTGTAACGAAAAAATACAAATTCCACATACTCATAAGATCTAATGTCTTTGCAACTATAATCATAAATGCAACTGTTACAGTTGAAAAACCAGTTGCGATAATAGCAGCCTGTTTTACGGTATATTTACCATCTTTAAACTCTTTGTTCGTAATTAGCAATCCAACAGCAAAACTTGCAACAAATGACGCTAGTGCGCTTACTGCAGAACGCCCAGGACTTTTAAATATTGGCTTCATGATTCGCTGACAAAAAACTCCCATAAATTCAAATAAACCATAGCCAACCAGTAATGATAAAAATACACCACCCAGCGGCACCATAATCCCAACAGGTACGACAAGTGTATCAAATAAAAATAGACCTACATGTTCATTCATTAACCAATCGGGACCTGCTTTTAAATAGATTATAATCTCAACCACTAACCCCATTATCTTTAATATGGAGAAAACGATATTAAAAAGGCCTTGATTCCAAGTTTTTGTTACAAATGGATAGATAGCTCCCCCTAAGATGATAAGCAAAGCGTATATTGGTGTCAAAGATGGAAATGTTGTGTTTAACCAAGTTACGATATGATCAAGAGGGATAGATGAAGTACCGTTAACAGTTATTGGTACAAAAAACACAAAAATACCAATTAAACTAAAACATACAAATTTTAAGATATTGGGGATACTTGTCAATGTTTGTCCTTGAGGTGTAGGATTTACTTCCATATTCGTTTGTTGAGAATGTAACATACAAAAACCTCCTTTTTTATAAACACTTTTATTTTTTACAAAATATTCAGAAAAATGTTTTAATAAAAAGAAACCGTTAAGCCAGCTTCAGTTAGATGATGGCCCTTGGCTCCATTACACAAAATGTAGTAATTTTTTATAACATATCATTTTTACATTCATCCCCCACTTATTTAAGTAGAGGATGAATATTTGAAAAGGTTAAACGGTTTTCCCTTCAAGGCCAGCCAGCTCTTCTGCTGTAGCAGCTGGTGCCTTCATCTCAAATATTTCGTTGACAACTGTATAATCATAATAACCTAAGCGGGCAATAGGTTTTATCTTCAAGATATCAAGTTTTCCACTCGGCAGAATGATGTCATCTGAAACATGTACATGAGCTACCCGTCCAATAACTAAATCTACAGTGGAAGTTTTATTACCAGTTGGTATTCTAATAGTCTGAACATACTCACATTCGAATTGGACCGGTGACTCAGCCACACGTGATACAGGAGCTTCGATACAGCTCTTCTTCGTTACACCCGCAGCCTCAAATTCATCGACATCTGCAGTTAAAGCCTTCGCTGAAATATTTACGGCTTCACGTAAATCCCATGTAGCCATGTTCCAAACAAACCAACCAGTTTCCTCAACATTTCGAACTGTGTCTTTTCTACCGCCATCTAGTACTGATTGGTTGGCAGCAAACATGACCATAGGTGGATCCCAAGTTAGATTTTGATATTGGCTGTATGGAGCAAGATTATCTACTCCATCTTTAGATCTGGTTGAAAGCCATCCAATTGGGCGTGGTATACAACTACTTTTAAAAGGATCATATGGTAAGCCGTGACTTTGACCTTTCTTTGGTGAATAATGCATGTTTAATTCCCCCTATATGTAAACAATATATTTTTATAAATGAATTAAAATAGTAAACTAGTTTATTACAATTTACTCTACTGACTTACATCCACACTTTCAACATCATTTGTACAATTGAAATATAATACACGAATTCGGTAAATCGTTTACAATTATTTAAAAACTACTCATAACCTCAGCAACCAAGTAAGCTGCTAATCTTACCGTTTTTTCATCCTCATCCAATAACGGATTTACCTCTGATATATCAAACTAAGCACATTTTCTTTCGAAACAATATAGTTTAGAATAGTTCTTGCTGTATTTGGCTCAATCCCAAAAGGTGATGGAGCACTGACTCCTGGCGCTGCAGATGATTGAATGGAATCTGTACACAAGGTGACAATGACATGATCATTGTTATTCAAAAATTCATCAATCGTTTTGAATGTGTGTTGAAAGTCATCTTTTGTTAAATCTTTCTCTAGGATATAGTGACATCCCAATTTCTCAGCTGTTTGAAACAGTGATTTTGTGTTACCAAATTCCTGAATTCCTAAACACAAATAACTTGCTTTATCGTCCTGTTCCAATTTTTGCCGGAACATAGTGCCGGAAGATGGTATTTCGTCATCCCTCATATCAAAATGAGCATCAATTGATAATCCCTAATGTTTTATCATGGCCAATAAATTGTTTAGCTCCTAAATAATGACCTTATAATGTTTCATGCCCCGCTCCTAAAATAATTGGAGTTTTATTTTTTTCATAGAGCATGCTTACCACTTACTTAATTCTTCATGGGCTTTCTCCAAATCACCACTTTCACAAGAAACATCGCCTATATCAATGGTTTCTACATCTTTTGGAAGATGATATGGCAATTTTGCTAACAGTGATCGAATTGCGGAGGTGCCAATCTTGCACCGAGTCTTCCCTTATTTCGCCGCACCCCTTCATCACAGGCGAAACCAATAATCGCGAAAGCCTGGTTATATTGTTCGATATCGTCAATATGTTTATAATTCACACACTGGTGAAATCGAAAACTTGCTTGGTCTAATTCACTGTCAATACGCCCAGTCCAAAGTTCTTTATCTACTAATTTATAAATGGCGAAACACCTCCAGTCTGTTCATGTTTGTAATTTCAGAAAATAAATATTTTATCTAACATTTACAATACTAGTTTAATTGAATCAATTTCATAAATTTAGCCCTAGGGGCTCAAGGCTTTTAAAAACTAAAAAAAGGAGTACCTCCCCAAAATGTCGAATTTAGTAAGCACCACACAAACTAATAAGACTGGAGGAAGACTCCCTATGACTATTAT
>NZ_JVDT01000041.1 GCF_001076885.1 Bacillus sp. 522_BSPC | reverse complement strand
CATGAGAAAGTAGCTTTATTTAAGAGCTAAATTAGAGATTGTTCTTATTAAAAATTATTTATTTAGTTTTATCCCAGCCTCTTCTTTTTCCCTTTCTCTGTCAGCAATATGCAATAGAATACTACTCCAAATTATGTTCTATGAAAACAATCATTACAGATAGAAAATTTAAATCTAGATGACAGCTCTTTTCCACACTTTCTACATGTTTTAACACGCTTTTTCCCTTTAATTCCAGCTTTCAAATGATCATTTATTTGATCACTCAATTCTCCTCTTAACTTTTCCCAATAATATGCTTCTGTTCTTCTTTCCAATTTATATAAAAATAATAAATGAAGGCCGATAGCCTTATACGATAACTCTAACTCCTCCAAGCTGTCTGTTTTTAGTTTAGGTTCTGGTAAATCCTTATTTTCAACAATTGCCTCCATATTGATTTTCCATTGAGCACGTAAGGCTGCTTCACTTGTTGCAAACGGAAGCTTCAAGAAGCTGAATAAGTCATGTAAGGACATTCTAGCTTCCACCATTGTATCCATTATCATTTCATATAATAGTACTTCCTCTGCTAAGGATGCCTTTTTTGTTCCCTCTGGACTTTTAAAGTGTCCCCATAAATAGAAGAAAAGCCCAAGGTTATTAGAGTACTTTTGAAATCTTTCTAATACAGCATTAGTCGGTGCAATCGTAAATCCATAAAGATCATTATCCTTTTTTTCTAATAAATACTTCATCTTTTTACGATCGCTTGTAAAAGCAACTCTGCCAATATCGTATATTCCTTTTCTTCCTGCCCTACCTGCAATCTGCTTCACTTCCTGAGAGCTTAACATCCTTCTTCTTATACCGTCAAACTTGTCATTTTCTAAGAATACGATTCTTCTTATCGGCAAATTAAGCCCCATTCCAATGGCATCTGTGGAAACAATTACCTTTGTTTCTCCTTCAATAAACCGCTGCATTTGTTTTTTTCTAGCTTCTGGAGGCATACTTCCATAAATTACACTTACTTGCCAGCCATTTCTTTGTAACTCAGAAGCGGTTTCTAATACACCTCTCCTTGAAAAGCAAACAAGCGCATCTCCTTTCCTTGTTTTGCTCAATTGAAATAAATCCCCTTCTATTTGTAACGGCGTATCCCTACGATACTCGTGGACTTCCACATTTGCATCGCCTAGTAGCTGCAGAAGCATATTTTTTGCATGTAGACTTGCGATAATATGAATCTCTTTTGCATTTGCCTTCGTTATTGCTCGATACCATGAAAATCCCCGTTCCTTATCTGCAATCATTTGGGATTCATCGATAACCACTACGTCATAATAATCTTTCTCATGAAACATTTCCACTGTACTAGACTGATGTTGTGCCTCTAGTACAAGCTTTTCCTCTTCCCCTGTTTTAAGAGAGCAAGGTACACCTTGCTGATTTAGTTTTTCATAAATCTCTAATGCCAGCAATCTTAATGGAGCCAAGTATAAACCACTGTCTGCCTCCATCATGCGATTAATTGCTTGATACGTTTTACCAGTATTCGTTTCTCCGGTATGCAATACATATTTTATATTTCTACTAGTTGGAGGATAGTATTCTTTACCAAAAATATCCTCAATCATTCTTGCTTCTTCTTCTTTTCGCCGCCTTTGTTCCTCGCGATCCTCCGCTTCTTTCAGTTCTTTTCTTTTGCGATCCTTCTCCATTATCTCCTTATGAATCTCCATATCAAAAGGAATATCTAATAGCTTCTCTAAATCAATTATATATTCAGGAAATAAATCTTCTAGAAACTCTCCTGTAATTTCTTTAAGTAACGGCGTACTTGCTTCTAGTAAAAAGGAGTTGGATAAGGATTGATTAAATACTTCTTGATATTCCTCCTTTATACGCGTTGGTAGTTTATCTTTTACCCATGAAGGAAAAAAATCAATGAGATGTTGAAAAATTAAATTTTCATATGTTTCTGTTCTGTCTTCTAAAAAGTAAAATTGGTTATAAGACATGTCCATTTCATTCGATAGATATTCTTCAAACGTTATTTCCATGGAAGGCAAAATAATCCCATTTCTATCGATCTCAACAGCAATATTACATCCCGTTAAATAGCGTATATAAAGAAAAAGTTCCTCATAATGTTTCTCCATTAATTGTTCTATATAATAAGAGAATTTAGCGGAATATTTACGCTTCCTTTCCAAATCATTATTTTCCTCTACATGTTGTAAGTAGATTTTCCGTATCTCTTTATATCTATTTTCCCATTTCTCTTTATGGTCGCCTATATGTGCTTTAAGCCAACCCTCATATGAAAATACATCAACATCTCGAATTTCATTTCGAAACAATCGATTTATATCCTTTTTATTAAGATCACTGATATCAAAACCTTTACTAGTAAGATAATCCTTTTTTTCAGAATAACGAATATGGCTGGCAGCTGTATTAATCCATGTGTTTAACCATATTTGCTCGATAAACACCTTTCGATCAGCCATGTATTGTTCAAAGGATGGTTTAGTTTCTTGTTTTTCTAAATACTTATTTACGTCATTCATGATAAGCGTTTTTGTTTGTTGAATCGCTTTATCGTATTGGGATTTTAATATTGAATTGACCATTTATGAACTCCTATGATATATATTTCCACTCTTCTTTTACTTATTTTCCTTTATTTTAGCGTAGTCATGTAAATTTTTTAATATTTTTTGGATTTTCTTGTGTTTTTGGATGGGAGTTTTACTATTTATAGAGAACACAGCCTTCCTTTCTTCGACAAGATACTGTTTAGTCAAATAAGGGTATGTCGGTTTTTATCGTTTTTTAGAAAATGATTTTTCCTCCATTTAGGATTACATATGTAATGATAGGGGAAAGAAAAAGAATACAGATTCATTTCCTGAGAAATGAAAAAATCCTTGCATCTTGGCAAGGATTATTTGGGAGGTCTTCTTTAATAGATTAAATTTGATGCTTATTTTTTCTTTAGGCTCAATTCTCTTTTGTACTTCTCTAACTCTTTCGTAGTACAACGCACAAAGTGACCTGGAGTAATTTCTCTTAACTCTGCTGGCTCACTAGTGTCATGTACGGATGGATCATAAGCGATTCTTGTACGTTCACGCTCATAACGTGGATCTGGAAGCGGAATTGCCGATAATAATGATTTTGTATATGGATGAAGTGGATTATCATAAAGCTCATCTGCTTCTGCTAACTCAACCATATTTCCCATATACATAACACCAATACGATCACTTATATATTTAACCATAGATAGATCATGGGCAATAAATAAATAAGTTAATCCACGTTCCTTTTGTAACTTTTTCAATAGGTTAACAACCTGTGCTTGAATAGAAACATCAAGTGCAGAAATTGGCTCGTCACAGATGATGAAATCTGGCTCTACAGCTAGCGCACGAGCAATTCCAATTCTTTGGCGTTGACCACCACTGAATTCATGTGGAAAGCGTGTAGCATGCTCTTTGTTCAATCCAACTACTTCAAGTAATTCTTCTACTCTCTGACGACGTTCTTCTGGTGTTTTTGCAAGCTTATGATTATCAATACCTTCTGCAATAATATCCAGTACCGTCATACGCGGATTAAGAGAGGAATGAGGATCCTGGAAAATCATTTGCATTTTTCGGTTAAACTTGCGAAGCTCTGCATTTGATTTTTTTCCATGCACATCTTCGCCTTCAAATTTAACTTCTCCACCTGTTGCATCATAAAGACGGATAATGGTTCTACCTGTTGTAGACTTTC
The DNA here is from genome assembly GCF_001076885.1 of Bacillus sp. 522_BSPC. Classification (GTDB taxonomy): domain Bacteria; phylum Bacillota; class Bacilli; order Bacillales; family Cytobacillaceae; genus Niallia; species Niallia hominis. Next base: position 6,149 of record NZ_JVDT01000041.1, on the reverse strand, counting down.
CACAACCAGATTCACCAACAAGACCAAATGTTTCTCCCTTAAAAATGTCAAAGGATACACCGTCTACCGCTTTAATGATTCTATCTCTACCAGCTGAAAAGTGCTTTTGCAAATTCTTTACTTCTAATAATTTTTCGTTAGTCAACTTTTTTCACCGTCCTTGCGACCTGTTTTGGAGAAACCAAGCATTCTTTGTTTAACCGCTTCTGGTGGCTCAATCTTTGGTGCATCTTCATGTAATAGCCAAGTTGCTGCATAATGTGTATCAGAAACTTTAAACATTGGTGGTTCCATCACTGTGTCAATTTCTAGTGCAAATTGATTTCTAGGCGCAAAAGCGTCTCCTACTGGAGGCTTTAACATATTTGGTGGGCTTCCAGGTATAGCAAATAGTTCTTCATCCTTACTATCAAGTGTAGGCATTGATCCAATTAATCCCCAAGTATAAGGATGCTTTGGATTATAGAAAATATCATCTACTGTACCAATTTCAACAATTTTACCAGCATACATAACAGCTACGCGATCAGCAACATTTGCTACTACACCAAGGTCATGGGTAATAAAAATAATCGCACTCTCCGTTTTCTTTTGAATGTCCTTCATCAATTCAAGGATTTGAGCCTGAATCGTAACATCAAGTGCTGTAGTTGGTTCGTCAGCAATTAAAATCTTCGGATTACACGCAAGCGCAATTGCTACAACCACACGTTGACGCATTCCGCCTGAAAATTGATGTGGAAATTGATTAATGCGAATTGCTGGCTGTGGAATGCCTACTAATTCAAGCAACTCAAGCGCACGTTTCTTAGCGTCAGCTTTATTCATGTTTTGATGCTTGATTAGACCTTCCATGATTTGATTCCCGATTTTCATTGTAGGATTCAAAGAAGACATTGGATCTTGGAATACCATAGAGATATCTTTTCCGCGAATTTTTTGCATATCCTTCTTCGATTTTTTAATAAGATCTTCGCCTTCAAATAAAATTTCTCCACTTTTTATAATACTTTGTGGTTCAGGAAGAAGTCTCATTAAAGCATTGGAAGTAACGGATTTACCAGAACCGGATTCTCCTACAATTGCTAGTGTTTCCCCTTTATTTAACTCAAAGCTAACACCGCGAACAGCTTGTACTTCACCGTTGTAGGTGTTAAATGATACTCTTAAATCTTTGACTTCTAATAATTTACTCATTTATAAACACCTACTCTCCTATTTATGCATTTTTGGATCGAATGCATCACGCAAACCATCACCTAATATATTGAATGCAATCATTAATACTGATAATACAGCCGCTGGGAAAACTAGTAAATATGGGTACAATCGTAAATTGGCAAACCCTTGCTGAATTAAAGCACCTAGTGAAGCATTAGGTGGGACAATACCAAGTCCGATAAAGCTTAGGAATGCTTCGAAGAAGATAGCTCCTGGAATGGAGAACATTGTATTAACAATAATAATACCAGTTATATTCGGAATTAAGTGTCTTCTAATTATCGTACCATTTGATGTTCCTAACGTTCTAGCAGCAAGAACAAATTCTTGATTTGTTAGCTTTAATACTTCTCCACGAACAATACGGGACATACCTATCCATCCTGTAATTGCTAATGCAATAACAATGGAGACAATACCAGGCTGGAGAATAAGCATCATTAAAAGAATTATTACTAGGTTTGGAATCCCTACTAATATTTCTGCAATACGCTGTAATACGTTATCAACTCTTCCGCCATAGAAGCCAGAGACACCACCGTATGTTACCCCAATTAATAAATCAAGAATTGCAGCAACAAATGCAATGATTAAGGATACTCTTGTACCTTCCCAAAGTCTTGTCCATTGGTCACGACCAAGTGTATCAGTACCAAACCAGAAATAGGTATCATCCATCTCCTTTGCTTCATAGATATGAAAGGTTGCTTTAACAGCAGCAGAATTTCTTGAACCGTCTCCTTCTTCAAGGACTTTAATATCAACAAACTCATCTGTACTTTTATAACGAGCCATTGCCTTTGTAGTTGCATCTTCCACATCAGTGCCTTCATATCGACCTGATAATGTACCATTTAGACCCAACCAAGAAACATTCTCTAATAATGGCACCCTAGGCGGAAGCTTTGCTCGAGAAAGTTCCTGATCATCGTTACCATAGTCATTCATACTTGGACCAATTATACTCATAATAATAATTAACAAAATTATGAATATGCTAACTATAGCAGGCTTGTTTTTCATTAGCGTTCTTCTTGCATCCTGCCCAAAGGTTCTACTTGGTGCCGTTATTTTTTCACTAACATTTTCTTCTTGATTAAGAGGCTTAAATAAATTCTTATCAATTTGATTAAGATTTTTCTTTTCCATTTTATTTATTACCTCCTGCAATTCTAATTCTAGGATCGATTAATCCATATAGGAGGTCAATAATTAATATAATGATTACAAACCCAAAGGCAAACAATAATGTTGTCCCCATAATTGTCGGATAATCATTTACATTAACAGATGATACAAATTGCTCTCCAATTCCAGGAACAGCAAATATTTGCTCAATTACTAAGGATCCTGTCATTAAGCCAACCGCCATTGGCCCAATTACTGTAACTAAAGGAATCAATGCATTACGTAATCCATGCTTGAAAATAATTCCTGCTTCACTAACTCCTTTTGCACGAGCTGTCGTTATATAATGTGAATGCAGAACCTCGATCATTTCAGTTCTAGTGAACCTTGCAGCTACAGCTAGTGGTGAGATTGCTAGTGCAATAGTTGGTAGAATCGTATATTCAAACCCATCCCAAAGCGCAACAGGTAGTAAGTCCCATTTCACCGCCAAGAAATATTGTAATAGTCCTGCAAATACGAACGATGGAACTGATGTCCCGAGTACCGCTATAATGGTGGATGTAAAATCGATTGGACCATTCCTATAAATAGATGCTATTAAGCCCAGTAGAATTCCAACAACAGTTCCCAGCACTAAAGCCTGTCCACCTAAAAGCGCAGAAGGGCCAATTTTAGACGTTAGAATATCTGTAACCGGCGTATTATCAAATGCAAACGAAACCCCTAAATCCCCCTGCACTAGGTTTCCTAAATAACGTACATATTGAACAGGAATCGGATCGTTCAAACCATATTTTTCCAATATAATTGTTTTTTGTTCTTCACTTAATTTATCGTCAGCCTTCAGCGGACTTCCTGGAAGGAACTTCATCAGGAAAAAGGAGACTGTTGCGATAATGAACAGTGTTATTAACATATACCATAAACGTCGAAGTAAGTATCGAGCCATCTGTGCACCTCCTAATTTTCTTTGTTTATTATAGCATAATAATTTATTTTTGCTATAATCAGAATTTTCCTACTCAAAAATACAAGAGAGTATATGCTATAAAAGCATACACTCCCTCTTATTTCATAGCATCGAATTTTTCAAAAAAGCGAAATTACTCTTCAGCTCCAATAGATACCCATTTGTATTCATAATCTGGTCCAAATGGATTTTCAATTAAGCCATGAATTTTTGGAGATGATAGGAATGCGCCAGCACTTTGATATACAGGAGCGATTGCCGCATCTTCAAATAGAATCTTTTCAGCCTCTAAGAAGTTTTGGTAACGAGCTTCGTTATCTGTAGCAAGAGTAGTTGTTGTTTCTTCTAACAATTTATCGTACTCTGCATTTGAGTAACCCATTTTGTTATTTCCGCCATCTGTAATCCATAAGCTTAAGAAAGTGTATGGATCAAGGTAGTCAGGACCCCAACCAGCTAATTGAAGATCGTAGTCTTGATTAGTATCTAAATCTAAACGTTGTTCAAATGGTACTTGTTTTAGAGTTACTTTTAATCCTGGTAGATTTGTTTGTAATTGGTTAGCAAGATATTCGTTCATTGTTTTAGATACATCTGTATCTCCGCCTAGGAATTCGATTTCTACTGAATCAGTTCCTAATTCTTCTAAACCTTTTTCCCAGAATTCTTTCGCAGCAGCAGTATCATATGTTACAAGATCTCCACTAACTTCGCGGAAATCACCACTACCGTCAGGCATTGGAGTAAAGTCTGCTGGAACTAGACCATTAGCAGCTAAAGAACCATTATTTAAAATTGTATCTACTAAAGCCTGTTTATCAAACGCACGGCTGATAGCTGCGCGAATATTTTTATTAGCAAGCGCTTCGTTTCTTGTTTGATTTATTTTCAAATAGAATACAGAGTTTCCTGCTTTAACTGTATAATCTTCATCAGAAGAATATTGGTCAACTAAGTCTGAAGATAAACCAGTACGGTCTACTTCTCCTTTTTCATAAAGGTCAACCGCTGTTTGAGCTTCTTTTACTACTACATAATTAATCGTTTCTAACTTAACTGTATCTGCATCCCAGTAAGTATCGTTTTTAGCAAGATTCCACTTTTGAGATGTACTTTCCCAGTTTTCTAATTTGAAAGGACCATTAGCTAATAGATTTTCAGAGCTAGTAGCGAAAGCCTCGCCTTTTTCTTCAACGAATTTTTGGTTCAATGGTAAGAATGTACCAAAAGTTGTTAAAGATTCAAAATAAGGTGTTGGGTTAGCAAGTTCAACAACTAAAGTATAATCGCCGTCTGCTTTAACTCCCAAGTCTTCAACTGGCATATCACCTTGGCTAATTTCTGCAGCGTTTTTAATTACGCCACCCATCATATATGGACCGTACTCAGAACCTGTATCAGGATTTACAGCACGTTGCCAAGCATAAACGAAATCGTTAGCAGTTACAGGATCTCCGTTTTCCCATTTTGCATCTTCACGTAACTTGAACGTCCAAGTTAAGCCATCTTCAGATACTTCATGGCTTTCAGCAATACCTGGTGTAACTTCTCCGCCTTCACCTAAACGATTAAGACCTTCCATTGTAGCACCTAAGAATTGGAAACCATATTGATCTGTTGCCATTGATGGATCCATAGAAGGAATCGCATCTCCGTTAATTAAGTTTAATACTTGTTCAACATTTTCTTCTGATGAACCATCAGTACCTTCAGACGCGTTATCATCTCCGCCAGAACATGCTGCTAAAAATACACTCAGTATCAATGTAAGTGAAAGCAGCCAAGTTAATTTTCGCTTCATTAAAAAAGACCCCCCATTGTTATATTATTCTGTAAATTACATCTAAAAAAGAAGCTAAAGTGAGTATACTATTATTCTAGTAGAGTTGTAAAGACTAAATATAGAGATAATTTCAAATATTGCTATAGTGCGCTAGAGTGCTTTTGCATTAGAACAACAAAGACAGCGCTTACTTTTGTATTAAAATTCTAAAAATTTATATTAAAAATATAGAGAAAGATATGGCAAAAGAACGATTAATTGTTAAAAATATCCATATCCCAATATACTTTTCTCCCTGAAATTAGAAGACAGTATTATTATTGTAGAATTTCATAATAGGATATATTTACATTATTAGTTCTTTTCTTCCTTAATATTGTAAATAATAATCCGATTCCTCCTAGATTAATTCAACTATCTTTCAACTATATGAAAAAGAAGGTGACACTCTTTTTGACTATTTAATAGTATATATGCTCAATATTTTATAGTCATATGGCTTCCGGAAATGTACATTCTATAAAAGTTAGGTTAAAATACGATTATTCGTGTTGCAAACATACTTAGTAAAGGTGAATAAACATGCTTAATAAAAAATGGTCTCTATTTCTAATAAATATCTTTATGACGGGAATTCTTTTTTTTATTTTTTCTTCTGAATATACTTTTGTTTCTTATATTAATACTGTCTTTTATCTTACTTTCTCTTATATCGTTGTATTTCTATTTCAATATATTGCAAAAGGAGGCTTTTTTGACGGAGTAACGTTCAGCTTCCGAAGATTCCATCACGTGATTCTTAAAAATGATGACTACTTGGATGAATGGAAGGAAAAACCACTTCCATCTCAAAAGTTTAACAAAAGGTTTTACGCTACAATTAAATTTCAAGTACTACTTCTTTTGATTTATCTATTCATTTTGCTTTTCATTCACTATATTTAATACTACTGTTTTTATAGTCCTTTTTAATGAAGACTTTCCCATTAAAGAGGCTGGAACAAAACTAAATAACTAGTCTTTAAAGACGAACAATCTTTAATT
>NZ_JVDT01000040.1 GCF_001076885.1 Bacillus sp. 522_BSPC | reverse complement strand
ACTGAAGAGGACATAAACTTCCTTACTTCACAACTCTTTTCAAGAAACGACCACTTCGGTTTTATTGCTGATACTTTTACCGATATTTTATTCGGAGAAACCACGTCACTTTTTGAAAAAACAAAACAGAACAATTCACTTCTAGATTCATTCGGAGGTGTGTTTAAACTTGAGTCGGTAGCTAGTTTTTTACTGGCTGTATCTGAGGATGAAGAAATAGTAAAAAATATAATCTTAGAAATGGATTCACAAGAAACTCAACAAAAGTTTGAAGAAATACTATTTATGAAATTGACTAGTAAACAGAAAGATGTTCAATGCTTAATAGGAGAAGCGAATTGTCCATATCCGGGCAGGGATTGTTTAGGAGGATGCCATTTTTCCATTCCTCATTTTTATGCTATATCTGAACTAACAAGACAGTTGTGGAATGATTTTGAATTTATTCTGAATAGGTTTTCAAGCCTAAAATATAAGGGAGATAAAGAAAGGTTTTTCATTAACTTTGCTGGCCGTCTAAAATTATTTAAAAATGCTGAGGGGAAATATGGGAATGTTGTGTACGAATTTTTTAATTTAGATAAAGAAAAGTGGATTGGGCTTTTAAGTGAGTTACCGGAAGAATGGCAGCTTTTTGTAAGTGAGAATAGGAACTTAATAAAAGCATAGTATTATGGAGGTTATAATTTGAATGCTTTATTAAACTATGAATTTAAACTGGATGAAACAAGTATTGAAGAATTTGATCTAGAGTATAGTATAGAAGTTGCAAAAGAGAATATTGAGAGCTATTTAGATAATATTACTGTCAATTATTTTAAAAAGTATTCATATAAAGATATTGGATTGAGTCAAGTTTTTGTGGGAGTTTTTTATAGCTCCCTTTTT
>NZ_JVDT01000039.1 GCF_001076885.1 Bacillus sp. 522_BSPC | reverse complement strand
AATTAAAGATTGTTCGTCTTTAAAGACTAGTTATTTAGTTTTGTCCCAGCCTCTTTTTGTCTTTAAAAAGAAAGGCAGAAAAATACTATAATAGATAATCTCTAAAGCCAAAGAATCTATAATTCTTTGGCTGAAATACGGATGTTTGAAGCTGTTTTTTTTGCTTATAAAAAGGCTCTAAATGTTCAAAAATATTTCATCAAATTCTTTTAAAAAAGGCTTGCAGGTTAAGAAGGATGAGAGTATGATAACAATGAATATTTCAGAAATTGAAATAATTTTGATAAGAAAAAGGATGATATAGGAATGATGGAATCAGAACAGACGAATTCAGAAAATGAAAGGCTAAGCATCAAGAATGGAGTTTACACAACGATAATTTTGAACATCTCTAATAACTATTTTCCACTCTTTGCAATAAGTGTTTTAGGAGCAACCAATTATCAAGTTGGTTTAATTAGCTCGCTTCCTCCATTTATTGGAATGTTTGCGATGATTATTGGTTCATTGATCATTAATCGGCTTCAGGAGAAGAAGATGTTTACCGTGTATTCTTTTTTAGCTGCAAGGCTTTTTTTAGTTGGTATTGCATTAGTCGTTTTTATACCTGATAAATATCAAGTAATCGTCTTTATTGTTTTGGTTGGGATCATGAATTTTCCTTTTTCCTTTGCGAATTTAAGCTGGCAGGCATTTATAGGGGACATTATTCAAGAAGATAGACGAAGTGGTTTTTTTAGCACAAGAAATAAAATGATGACTTTAATCGGGATGATCTCTACTTTTTTTATTGGCATATTTCTTCAATTTTTTGATAAAACAGATCCAATTCCTTTTGTTGGATTATATTTATTAGCTTTTGTATTAGGTTTGCTTGAAATAAATTATTTGAAGAAGCATGTGGAGCCCAAAAAGAAAGAATTGCCTAAAAAAAGGTCTACGCATTTTGGGATTTCTGTGTTTAGAAATAAAGCTTTTTTATATTTTATCATTAGCGCCTTGTTTTTTAATTTTGCATGGCAAATGTGTTGGACCTTGTTTAGTATCTATCAAATAAAATACGCTGGAGCTACAGGATTATGGATCAGTTTATTTGCCGTTGCTAATTCAATTGGTCAAATTATTAGTTTTAAATGGTGGGCAAGAATGGCAGATAAACATTCCAATGCAAAGATGCTAATCTTAGTATCGCTTGGAATGGCAATCGCCCCATTCATCACGATCTTTTCAACCAATCTTGTTTTTCTTGTAATAACGAATATATTTGCTGGATTATTTGTGTCAGGTACTGTCTTAATGCTATTTAATCAATTATTAGATGTGACAAATGAGGATAATCGCAGTTTATGTATTTCTAATTATAATATTTTACTTGCGTTTGTTGCTTTTATTGCGCCACAATTTGGTGTATTTCTTTTAGAAACAACGAATATTTATACAGCGATGAATATTTCTGGATTTTTACGAGCTTTTAGTGGGATATTTTTCTTTTTCCTCTATATATATTTAAAGAGGAGAGAAGGAGTTTCATTCAAACGCAAGATGGCAAAAATATAAATACACATAATAAATCCCATATCCGTAAAGGCTATGGGATGTCTATGCTTATTAAAGTGGAAAATTAATTCGGAATATGTTAAAATAAATGAATCTTTTAGTGATATCAATTTATCTTCAGGAAAATACATATAATTTATCTATTATAATGATATCACATAATTGTTCTGCTTGTCAAGATAATTGATTAGGGGTGTATGCAATATGAGTAATAAAGAAGCGAAAGAAAAGGTCCAGGAACAAAAGAGGATAGATTTTGTTCGCAAGGAAATCGACGATAAGTTGAATGTGATGGAAAAAGACATTCACAATATTGGCGGTGATGTTGGTCAATTACGTTCAACCTTTTGGGAGGATGTTACGGTAAACCTTGATGAACCAGATGATGTTATTGAAACCTTTACGAGTATAAAACAACAAGCAGAGCTCCTTGGAGAACGGGAACGAACTTATGGGCAAATTCATCAGCAACAAAAGGTTCTTCAAAAATTGAAGGATACTCCTTACTTTGGCAGAATTGATTTCGATGAGGAAGGGGAAGGCACAGAAGAAATATATATTGGCATTGCTTCTTTTATGGATAAAAAAAATGAGACATTTTATATCTATGATTGGCGAGCTCCTATTTCAAGTGTTTATTATGATTATTCGCCAGGACCAGCATCTTATGAAACGCCTGGTGGGAAAATTGAGGGTGATTTACTATTAAAAAGACAATTTATCATCCGAGACGGGAAGCTTATCAGTTTATTTGATACAGGAGTAACGATTGGTGATGAGCTATTGCTTGAAGTACTTGGCAATAATGCTAATTCCATGATGAAATCAATCGTTGCGACGATTCAAAAGGAACAGAATCAAATTATACGCAATGAAAAAAGCAGATACTTACTTGTGCAGGGCGTGGCAGGAAGCGGAAAAACATCTGCTGCATTGCAACGTGTAGCTTATTTGTTATACAAGCATCGTGATACATTGAAATCAGATAATATTATGCTATTTTCACCTAACCCATTATTTAATAGCTATGTGTCTACAGTCTTGCCGGAGCTTGGGGAAGAAAATATGCGCCAGTCTACTATTTATGAGTATTTACAATCACGAATTGGAAAATCTTTTCAAGTAGAGGATTCCTTTTCCCAATTAGAATATTTGTTAACGGAAACGGACTCACTAAAAAAAGAAAATAGATTAAAAAGTATACAGTTTAAAAGTAGTGAAGGGTTTAAAAAGCTTATTGATGAGTATTTAGATAATTTACATAAAGATGGTGTCGTATTTAAGGATATCGTATTTCAAAACAAAGTATTTATATCAAGTGAAGAATTGATGAGAAAATTTTATGAAATGGAGAGCCATATATCCATACCAAACCGAATGCAATTATTAATTGAATGGGCCCAAAAAGAAATGAAAAAGCATGCAAGAACCGAAAGAAAACAAGGTTGGGTTGATAACGAAATGGAGCTGTTGGATAAAGAGGAGTATTTGGAAGCATTTCATGCAGCTCATAAAGAAGAAGACTTCGACTATTTCGATCAAGAGGAAAAATTCTTGCGGAAAATTATTGTTAATAAGCACTTTAAATCTATCTATGCGGCTATTAAAAAAATGCGATTTATTGATGTTTCTGCTATGTATAAAGGGATTTTCGATTTAAGCTGTCCTGCACAATTAACAACGGACGAATGGAGAAGGATTGGCGAGCAAACCATCTTAAACCTGCAAAATAGAACACTTTCGTACGAAGATGCTACTCCTTTTGCGTATTTAAAGGATAAATTGGAAGGAAAAAAATCCACTTCGGGAATTCGTCAAGTATTTATTGATGAAGCACAAGATTATTCTGATTTTCAAATTAATTACTTAAAAGAGCTATTTCCTTATAGCAAAATGACGCTACTTGGCGACATTAATCAAGCAATATATGCCCACCAGCATAATGAGATTGTTGCTAATGGAAAAAAGGAAGATGTCGAAAGCATCGTTTTAATGAAAAGCTATCGTTCGACCAAGGAAATTGTGGAGTTTACAAGAGGCCTTGCTGTAAATGGAGACAAAATCGAACCTTTTAATCGTCATGGTGAAAAACCACATGTAGTAAGTGTAGGAGATTCGGCTAAGCAAATAGATGATTTATTAAAGCGAATCGAAGACTGGAAGGGTAATGGCTATAAAACAATTGCAGTTATTTGTAAAACGATTAAAGAAAGCAGTAAAGTATACGAAATGCTTAAAGAGAAAGTAGAAGCAAGATTTATTCAAAAGGGCACGACATCCTATGAAAAAGGCATTTCCGTTATCCCTGCTTATTTAGCTAAAGGAATCGAGTTTGATGGAGTGATTCTTTATAATGCATCAAGCTATAAGGGCGATTTAGAAAAGGAATTGTTTTACACAGCCTGCACAAGAGCCATGCATGGATTAGCTATGTATATAGAAGATGGAATTCTGAATCCATATTTTGAGTGGATAAAGGAAGATACTTATGAGTTAATTGATGGAAGATAATATTTTTCTAAAAAAAGATAGATGAATTTAAAAGTGGTTGGAAGTAATAAGTAAAACGGAGCAGCCGAAATACACGAACTCGATGTTTCGCGAAACAGGGGAGAGCCCCTGTGACAAAGTGTATTTTGGCTGCTGCTTTATTAGTAAGTAATTTTTTTGGTTTTCTTACCAGACTTCTGCAAGTTCAAACCAATAATGGCAAATAGTTTGTAAGCCTTTATCATAATTTTCTAAATGGAAATGTTCATTTGGGGCGTGGAAATTTTCATCTGGTAATCCAAATCCCATTAACACAACAGGCAGATTTAAAATTTGGTCAAATGCTGCAACAATTGGAATAGATCCACCACCACGCGTATAGGAAGTTGGCACCTTATACACTGTTTCATAAGCTTTGCCAGCTGCTTGTATCGCTTTATGATCAAATGGCGTAACAAAAGGAGTACCTTTATCAAATAATTGAACTGTTACATCTACACCCTTTGGTTTATGAGCCTCAATATGTTTCTCTAATAATGCAACTATTTCTTCAGGATCCTGAGCAGGCACAAGTCTACAGGTAATTTTTGCACTAGCTTCTGAAGGGATAACGGTTTTTACGCCAGTTCCTTGAAAGCCACCTTTTATTCCATTGATTTCAAGAGTAGGACGCACCCAAAGCCTTTCTAAAGTAGAAAATCCTTCTTCACCGAATAGAGTAGGGGAGCCAGTTTGCTCGATGAAAGTGTCATCTGAAATTTGCAATGCTTTAAAGGCTTCCTTTTCATCTGGTGTTAAAGGTGTTACACGATCATAAAATCCTTCTACAGCAATTACTCCATTTTGATCGTGAAAGCTTGCTAATAGCCCGCTTATGGCAGCAATTGGATTTTGAATCGCTCCTCCAAATAATCCAGAATGAAGATCACTTCTTGGACCTTTAACATGAATTTCCATGCCACATAAACCACGAAGACCATAGCAAATGGTTGGTTTCCCTTGTTCTATCATCCCCGTATCGGAAATAACAATCACATCAGCACCTAATAACTCCTTGTTTTCTTCTACAAAGAGAGGAAGGGTAGGACTGCCAACTTCCTCTTCTCCTTCTATGCAAAATTTTATATTTACTGGAAGAGAACCATTTGTTTGAAGAATCCCTTCAATAGCTTTAATATGCATAAAAACCTGTCCCTTATCATCACTTGCACCTCTTGCATAGAGTTTCTCATCTCGTATTTCAGGTGAGAAAGGGGGAGTATCCCATAGTTCTAGTGGGTCGACTGGCTGTACATCATAGTGCCCATATACTAATACAGTAGGTTTTCCTTCTGCATGAAGCCAATCTGCATAAACAACTGGATTGCCTTTTGTTTGATAGATGGAAGCATTTTCTAAGCCTGCATTCGTAAGTGCCTGTACTAACCATTCAGCTGTTTTCTGTATATCTTCTTTATGCTCGGGGAGGGCACTGATACTTTCCAATGATAAGAAAGAAAATAATTCTTCCAAGTGGACATTTCGCTTCTCTTTTAAATAATCTTCAATCATTTTCATTTCTGTATTCCTCCAATTATTTCGATATGAAAAATAAATTCGTTATATAAAAAGAATATCCTCTTTTTTAGAAAATAAAATATATTGAAAAATCATAAATGATGATGTAAAATTACACCATTAGATGAAATTGTAAGAATTAAGGCTTGTTAAGAAGAAAGGATGCATGGAATGCAGAAGAATACGATTGCCATTTTTAATCGCATTTTGGAAATTTTATATACAAAGCAATACATATCAAACGAAAGTTATATGGACATAACTGCTGGCTTTGAACGGTATATAACAGATGAAGAGAAAAAGAAGGAGCTAGAAAAGGAAGGATTAGAAAAAAAACCTGTAAAAAAAGTAATTGTGAAAAAGCAGCCTGTAAAGGAAAAGAAAAAGTATACTGCTGAACAGCTCCGTGAACGAAATATAGGGGTGATGCTTTATTTAGGAGTAGCACTACTGCTAATAGGCGGGTTAGTCGTTGCGACTAGTAATTGGGACTCTATGCCAGGATGGATGAAAGCAGTATCGATCTTTTTTGTTTCGATTTTATTTTTTGGGGTTGGTTTATTATCGAAAAAAATTATCAAAATTGATCATACTGCATTTGCTTTCTTTCTCCTTGGGAGTCTTTTTTTGCCAATAGGATTTGTTTCCGTCAGCTTTTTTCAGCTAGCAGGGGACTATCTTTCTATGCATGGTGAAGGTCGATTTTTATTAGGGGTAATAGCTGGATTGGTATTATTCCCAATCTATACTGCTCTAGCTGTTTATTTAAAGTCTGGTCTATATAAAATCCTGACCATTGGGACAATAACTGGAACGCTTGCTTTTCTCTTTGCTTTCCTCCCGTTAGCTCAAGATGGATTCTTCTTTTTTATGATAATCTATCAATTTATATTGATATATGTTTTATTGAAGTGTCAGCATTTAAAATGGATACAATACTTTCAGAAGGAACTGACACCAATTGTTCAACTACAGTTAATTTTAACTGCATTATTTATGACATTTCTATTTGATAGCAGTATGATAAATGGTTTTTATTATTTAGTAATCAGCAGTCTTTTCATGATGACCGTTGCGTTAACGAAACGAAAGCATGATCATTTTTTTATTACCATTGCAATTGCGTTTGGTCTTTATCGAATTTTCACCAATCCAATTCTTCAAGACTTATTACCAGTAGCTTTTGCTTGCTTTAGTATTCTCCTTCTCTTTTTTGTGTTTATCTTAAAAGGGAAACTGGAATGGGGAAAAGTTTGGGAGTTTACAAGCTTTGTCATTGCACTTGCCACTTTTTTCGTAACTATTGTATTTTATGGGGAACTTTTTCTCGAAGGCAGTATGTATTTAGTGTTTGCTTATCTCTTACTGGCCGTTGAATTTCTTCTTTTAACGAAAAAACTAACATATTCGTTTATTCGTTATTTGCCAGTTCTTTTTTTGAACCTAGCTTTATGGAATATAGCTGTATTGTTTTCGTTAATAAACGATGTTGATAGCTTATTCCTTGTAATCTATGGAATAAATATAGTGCTATTATTTCTGTTAGGCATATTTAATAAGTGGCATTATTTACAAGATATTAGAAAGGAATCTACCATCTATAATGTATCCTGGATGGTGTTAATAGCCTTTTTATCAACAGCAATTTTTATTGGAAAGTGGTATATTCCTGTCATGATAGGAGGAATAGCATTAAGTCTATATTTAGGAAGGCGCTTGATAAGAAATAAAACGCATAACCAACTCCTTTCCTATCTCATTCCGATTACTGTTTTTGGTGTTTATTTTACGACTGCAGAGACATTCAGCTTTATACAAGAACAAGGACTATCGTTATCGATTGCGATAGGAAGTATATTCACCGTCATAACTGGAAGTTTGTATGAAAGACTGGATAAGAACATGGGAAGGATTGGTTATTATATTGGTCAAATCTTGTACGGCTTTGGATTGCTTCTAATTCTTGAATATTTCACATTAAACAAATGGGTCACAACTGGAATGTATTTAGTAGCAATCCTTGTTTTTTACGATTTATATCGAAAAATAAAAAACAATCTTATCGCATGGCTAATTGGTATTGTTAGTTTGATTAGCTATTTAACCCTTGTTGGTTCTATTTGGAACAGTGATACATTTCTTTTTGAAACGCTTATGAAGTATGGATGGATTGGCCTGTTTATTATTGCGTTAGGGCTAAAACATACATCATTTAAGCTTCCATTCCTAACGATTTCCCATGTGTATATTATTGGAAGTATGGTCATTGATCGTTTATTTATAGGAAGTGATTCCTTCCTTCCGTTTATCTATTTGTTCATTGTTTATAGCATAAGTATCTATTTAGTTGCGAATAAATATGTGAAAATGGCTTTTCGATATGGTAGCTATCTATCTAGTTATCTCTTTCTAGCGACAATTATCTCATTTGATTTTGCAGGAGGAAATTCGTATCAACTTGCATTTATGGTACTGTCAATTGTTTTATTTGGTTTGTACTTTCTAACACAGAATAAGGTAGGGCTTCTTTACTTTTTTCTACCATTTAGTGTATTAGGGATTATTTCTTGGCTGTTTGCTTACCCATTTTCGACGGTCAGTTATTTTGTAATCCTACTATATATTATGATTGTGCTGCTTGTAATTCATTTGGAGAAACTGCATTTATTCTCCATTGGAGGAGTTGTCTTCCTGCTTATCAATAATGAAATATTGATGTATGCAAAGGAGTTTATCCCATTTGATCGTTATGTATTTACTTGTGTTTGGGGAGTATTGTTTTTGTTTATAAGTACGACAGTCTACTCGTCCATATTGAAGTGGAAGGAAGATGGGGAAAAATGGATTGATTTTTATCTAATTGGTAGTATCCTTTCTACAATATCGTTATTTGGAGTGGAAACAACCTTTAATTGGGATATTATAATACCAGGATTGTTCCTTTCTTTTCTAGCTTATTTGCAAATTAAACGAGTTAAAAAAGAAATCGAATGGATACCTAAACTTGTAAGCATATATTTGTTGCTCGTTCCGTATTATTCGTTTCTAATGATTATTACTATCAAAGAATATATTGTGACAGAGTTAGTTGTATTGCCTTGGATAATCATGGTGATTGCTACAAAGAAAATAATAAGTAAGCTAATGGCATTACACTATATTGAATGGGGAGTTATCGTTATTGTAGCTCTTATATTAGCTATTGATGGATATATTTCCCATACTATCTATGATGCGATAATCTTAGGTGGTCTTGCTATTTTGTCCATTCTCTCTGGTTTTTACTTCCGGTATAAATCCTATTTCTTTGTTGGCATTGGTGTACTTGTTCTCAATGTTTTGTTACAAACAAGACCATATTGGGGGAATTTCCCATGGTGGGTGTATTTATTAATTGCTGGGTCCATTCTCATTGCGATTGCAAGTATTTACGAAATGCAAAAACAAGGGAAGCAGCCTTTAGCTATTACAAAGCTCCTTGATTGGAAAAATAGATTACTGCTATTTTTAAAAACATGGAAATAATATAATGGCCTGGACGGTTAAAAGTTCAGGCCTATTTGTTTACTAGAGCAATTGTATTTATTAATTCAGCGGTAACAATATATCTCTTCGGTGCATTTCCAATAAAGGCAAAAGGATAACATGTGGTTAAGGTAAGAATTGGTCTGGATTTAGGGGTTAGAATGGTTGAATCATTTGAATCTACAATGGAGAATTTTGTAACTTTATATTCATAATCATTTTCTCTTGTTTCGAGAATTAATGAATCATTCTTTTCTAAATCCTTAAGGAATCTGAAAAAAGTATCACGATGTCCAGACAGTACAATATTATTGTTTTCGCCAGGTAGAGCACTTTTTCGATAGTGACCCGCACCTTTTTCTAAAATTTTTGCACTTGTCCCTTCATAGATGGGAATAGACTTCTTCGTATTTGGGACAATGATTGCTCCAATTTTTTCACCTGGTTGTACCTGTCTTAAATTGGATAAGGCCATTTGTCTGCTGGGCTGAAAAACTGGTTGCTCTATAATGGCATTAATCTTCCAATAGCTAGAAAGAGAATAGAAAACCATTATCAATCCTATCGATAGGAAGAAAACTCCAATTTTATTGGGCTTATTCATAAGATGGTTTCCTAAAGGTTAATAACACGCCTATTAGTACAAGCATGTATCCAATACATAGGATGACAGGGAGCGGTGATGCTGTATTTGGAAGCTGTGCTGCATAGAGAGTAGCTAAACCTTTTGTTACTTCGGTCAATTCTACCATTTTATCTACTGCATCGACAGAGGAAACCATGTCTGGTGACACAATGGCATCTCCAATTAACGTATTGTTGGTATCATATAATTCAATTGCAACGGTTGTATCCATTTGTTTATTAAAAAGATCACTTAGTGCAAGCTCTTTTCTTTTCCCATTATCATCAATACTTATTAGTACAGGCTTCATAGCTGTTGTGGTAAAAAAATCTTGCCAAAAATGAGTTAACGCTGCATTTTCTTTATCACTAATCTCGCTTTCTTGGTCTATTTCTTGGAATCGATTTAAATTTTCTTTCCATTCCACGACTTTTGCTGCGAGTAAGGTAGGGCTTTGTTTATTTAAGTGCCCGTAAAATTGCTGTTTTTCTGTGTCGTCAAACCCGATATTCTCAAGAAACTCTTCTAATTGCAGCATTTTCTCTTCATGATTTTTATAAAAATCAATGGCAACCTCTAAATCTTCTAAAAACCAAAAATTCTCTACTGTTTCATGATAGCCTGCCAATAAGATATCTAATTCTTCTTTTGTCATCGAATTTTGAATAAGCAGTTCTTCCAGATTTGTAGGAGTGATAGGGGTGCCCAGCTGTTTTTCTAATAAATGTATATTATCAAAATCATTAACGTTTAATCCTTTAAATGTTAAATATTCTTCTAAATCATCTGTAGTCCAACCGAGTTTACTAGCTAAAGTCTCTATTTCTTTTTCACTTGGAGAAGCGAATGCAGGTGTTGCTTGCATGCATACTCCTAAGAAAAGAAGAAGAGAAGGAAGAATTTTTTTCATTAAGACAAGTCACCTCCATAATTCTATTGGTAGTGTTTGTCATTTTATGAAAATAATACGTGAATAGGAAAATTTATTTTGGGAGGAAGTGGAGGATAGGGCTGATGAGCAGTGGGGGTATGATTGGAAAAAGTAATATATGTTTCAAAGCATGATAGAAGATATATTGTCCGGTCGTCAGTGCCCAAAGCGAGAGCACAGCATTCTAAAGGCAACAGAAGGATAGCCTAAAACATCCAAAAATGGGAGCGTTAGAGTTAGAGGATAAAAGACAAAAACTTAACTCGATAATAATTAGGCTATCCATCCATTCCAATCATCTTTACGAATCCATTTTAATCGTTCTACCAGGGGTGAATTTTGCTACTTCATCTAACTTATTTTCTTTTGCTGAAATATGGCTTGGAGTAATTTTATAAATAGCTGTTTTACTCCCCAATGCCGAGACATATCTTTCTAAATGAGATTTAGCGAGCGGTTTCTCATAATATCCAGGTACATACTTATTTAGCATTGCCTGCATGACATCACGGCTTTCATTGATATTCTCAAGCAGTGTAACTTCTCCGAAGACTATAACACTCATATAGGCAGTATCTACTTTAGCTGGTATGGGATTGCTCATCACGCCTCTTGCTTCACTGACAGTAAAGCAAGCATGGTTATTTTTAAGGATAATCCGCGTTTTTCTGCCTTCACTGGCACCGTGAAAGTATAAACATTCATGGAACCAAACATAATTTAATGGAATAACATATGGAACATTTTCATCCACTAATCCAAGATGCCCTATATTTGTTTTATGTAAAAAATCATTAATTTTTTCCTTGTCTGTCACTTCCATCGTTGATTGTCGCATCGCATTCATTATTTATTCCATCCCTTCCTTGTATTGTTTCTATATTTTAAAATATAAATAGTCATTTCAATAGGAACAGTTTAAGATAATTTTATAGGTACAAATTTAAATAGCATCGAAAAATAGGGGGAAGAACGTGAATATTGCGATTCATTTGCATAAAGATAAGAAGGAGCCTGTATACATACAGTTGTATCACTATTTTAAACAGGAGATTTTGACAGGGAAAATAGAAGCTGGGACAAAGCTACCGTCAATTCGCTATTTAGCGAGTTTCTTGCATATTAGCAAAAATACAGTGATTGATGCATACCAACAATTATGGATGGAAGGATATGTGGAGAGCAAGGAGAAAAGTGGCTATACGGTTGTTGCATTACCTAGCTATGAATATACAGCACAGCAACAGAAAAAAGTAGTTGCAAAAAGTCCAGAGACGGGTACAAATGCTTGTATAGACTTTCATTATGGAGATATTGATGGGGTTAATTTCCCTCTAAACGGTTGGAAGAAGACGATTAAAGCCGTCATGGAGGACAATCAGACCCACTGGATGAAGTATGGCAATAAACAAGGAGAATTAGCATTAAGAGAAGAATTGGTTGGGTATTTATATAGATCTCGGGGCATTCAAACTACTGCTGACAATCTTGTCATTACGGCAGGGACAGAACATTTAATTCATCTAGTGCTATCTCTTATGGAAGATAAGTCCTTATTTATTGGGATGGAAGAGCCAGGATATGATGGAGTACGAAATGTATTTATGGAAAGGGGAATCCCGATTCAATCAATACCTGTTTTAGAAGAGGACGGGCATGACTTGTCGGCACTTCTAAACAGTGCATGTAACCTTACATATGTTACCCCTTCTCATCAATTTCCGATAGGGAAGATTATGCCTATTGGAAAACGTATAGAGCTATTAAAATGGGCAGAAAGAAGAGATGGCTATATTTTAGAAGATGATTATGACAGTGAGTTCCGTTTTCAAGGAGCGCCAATTCCAAGCATGAAAGCCATTGATCAACAGGATCGAGTCATTTATTTAGGGACATTTTCAAAGGCTTTTTTGCCATCTCTACGAATAAGCTATATGATTTTAC
>NZ_JVDT01000038.1 GCF_001076885.1 Bacillus sp. 522_BSPC | reverse complement strand
ATCGCTTGTTTGACATTGCTGTCTATACGACTGCTATTTTAATGATTTTAATGATTGTGTATCCTTTATGGTTTATTATTATCGCTTCCTTTAGTAATCCAACAGATGTTACAAATGGAAACGTATGGTTTTGGCCAAAAGAGTGGAAGGTAGATGGCTATATTGAATTATTTAAGCAGGAAATTATTTGGAGATCTTATTTGAATACAATTATTTACACGGTTGTGGGGACGATTATCGCTTTAATCGTTAATATTCCTGCAGGATATGCTTTATCAAGGGCTGATTTATTCGGGAAAAAGTGGCTATCTATTTTTATACTTATTCCTATGTTTGTAAGTGGAGGATTGGTACCAACTTATCTAGTTATAAAAGGATTTGGGTTACTTGATACCTTTTGGGTAATGGTATTACCTTTTGCTGTGTCCTCTTTTAATATAATCATCGCTAGAACTTTTTTTAAAAATAGTATACCGGATACGTTGTGGGAGGCAGCGCAAATTGATGGATGTGGAACAATCAGATATTTTTTAACGATAGTACTGCCATTATCAAAAGCTATTTTAGCTGTAATTGGTTTGTGGACTGCCGTTGGTATTTGGAATTCATGGTTTAATGCACTGATTTATATTTCCAATGAAGATTTGCAGCCGCTTCAATTAGTTTTGAGAAGGATTCTAATTTCCAATGAATCTTTGCTTGGTACTGCATCTGGGGAACTGGCATCAGAATTAAGAAGATTATCCGAAATGATGAAGTATGCAGCGATAGTTGTATCAACTGCACCTATTATGTGTTTATATCCATTTTTGCAAAAATATTTTAATCAAGGTGTCATGGTTGGTTCTATAAAAGAGTAATAGAAAGGGGAATAGCAATGATAAAGAGAAGCTGGAAAGGGTTACTAAGTGTTGTTTTAACAAGTAGTTTAATTGTTGGCTGTAGCAATGCTAACACGAGCACCAAAGAAAAGGAAGATGGGGAATATCGAATTGCAACCGTTCGTTGGGCAGACTGGGGCGATGATTTTCTTAAAGGCTTTGTAGAAGATACAGAAAAAGAAGCTGGAATTAAAGTCGATTGGGACATCTATTTAAATTCCGAATGGGGAGATAAGAAATCAGTACTGATGGCAGGTGGAGATTTACCAGATGCATTTTGGGGATCGTTAGCTTTAAGTGATGGGGATATTGCCCAAAACCAAAGTCTTTTTATTCCATTAGAGGATTTAATTGCAGAAAATATGCCGAATCTAATGGCGGCATTTGAGACAGAGCCATCATTACGAGCTCTAGTTACCTCTCCTGATGGCCATATTTATAGCTTGCCTAAGAAATTGCCTTTAAGACCGTTAACAGGAAATCAGCTATTTATTAATCAAAAATGGTTAGATAATTTAGGCTTGGAAATGCCAGATACGTATGAAGATTTTTATAATGTTCTAAAAGCATTTAAGGAAAAGGATGCAAATGGAAATGGAGATTTAAATGATGAAATTCCTTATGGAGGGAATATTTATGGGTTTATATTGCCATTTGGCGTAACGAAAGGAAATGATAAAGCTGGTCTAATGACTTTAAAGGATGGAAAGCCTTCTTACATTCCTACACAGGAAGAATATAAAGAGGGAATTGCATGGATGAATAAAGCATACAAGGATGGCTTAATCGATCAAGAATTGTTTACACAGGATGATTCAATGGCAGAAGCAAAACGTAAAGATGAAAACGGTTCATTAGTAGGAGTCGCCTTTGGATGGACACCAGATGCTGTATTTGGTCCAAATGCCAAGGAATATGTTCCATTGGCGCCGCTTAAAGGTCCTGATGGAGAAAGATACGTAATTTCTGATACGGAAACCTATTCGAGAAATGAACTACTTATTACGACTCAAGCCAAGGATCCAGCAAAATTATTACAATGGGCAGATAAATTTTATACAGAGGATGCTAGTATTCAAACTTTTTATGGATCATTTGGCATTGGGGTAGAGAAAAATGATGATGGGACGTATCAAGTATTGAATGCACCTGAAGGAGAATCAGCAGATATTTTTGCTTGGACTAATTCATTCCGTGATTTTGGTCCTAAATATATTGAAGATGGATTTAATGAAAAGGTAACTTTGCCAACTGATAGTGGGGATGGATTAAAGCTAGAACTTGATAAAAAAATAAGCGAATACGCAAGAGAGCAATTTCCAACAGTAAGCTTTACAGCAGATGAAATGCAACGTTTAAATACGTTGAATGTAGACTTAACTTCCTATGTGAATTCCATGCAATCTAAATGGGTTGTAGAAGGTGGAGTAGAAAAAGAATGGGATGATTATATAAGGCAACTAGAAAAAATGGGTTACGGTGAGTTTATGGAAATCCAAAATACTGCATTTAACAGATATCAGGAATCATTAAAGTAGAAAGTACGAAGTGCAGCAGTCAGAATTAAACTTTTATTTCTGACTGTTGTTTCTTTATAAAAGACTACTTGATTATCTAATAGGAAGTGAATTATTTATTGTTGAAAAGGCAGGTGAATGAAATGGGTACATTCTTTCAACTCGATAGTCCCATCAGCAGGAATTTAGCGAAAATAGTAGATGTTCTTTTATTGAATATTATTTTTATTCTTTTCTCACTTCCTATTGTCACGATAGGTGCTTCGCTAACAGCTTTGTATTCGGTTCATTTTAAAATAGCAAGAGGAGAACATCCCTCCATTTGGATAAGTTTTATCCAGTCGTTTAAAAAGAATTTAAAACAGAGCTCCCTTATTTGGTTTCTCCTGATAGGTATTGGCGTAATTCTACTTGGAGATATTTATTATCTTGTATACACCAATGGGATTTGGAAAGTTATTTTTATGAGTCTAACCCTTATCTTTAGCTTTTTATATCTTACATTGTTCGTAATTATTTTTCCCTATATATCTAGATTTGAAGATTCAATAAAAACAGCAGTTGTAAATTCTTTATTGATTGGAGGCTTTCACTTTCCATATTTATTACTGGTACTAATGATCAATATAGTGCCTATTGTTTTCTTTTTATCCTCTTTTACTGGTTTTTTAACAGGTGTCTATTTCATTACCTTTGGTGGACTTTCCATTTTGACTTTTGTGAATTCGATTATATTTAAAAGGATTTTTTCAAAATATGAAAACAAAAAAGGAGGAGAAGTATGATGGAGAAAATACGGATAGGATTAATTGGAGTTGGTGGGATGGCTCAGTCTCATATAAAGGGATTGCAGAATGTCGGAACGTTTCAAATTGATGCAATCTGTGATTCAAATAACAAAAATCTAAAAAAAGTCGGAGAGCGATTAGCTATTAAATCGGAAAATCAATATATAGATTTCCGTAAGTTAATTGATTCTCAAAAAGTAGATGCAGTTGTATCCATCACACCCAATAATGTACACGCGCCAATATTGGAATATTGTATCGAAAAAAACATGCCTATCTTAACAGAAAAGCCGTTAACATTGGACTATGAGGAAGCGAAACAGCTTGCTGAAAAATATAAGCAACAACCTATTCTTTGTATGGTAGGGTTTAGTTATCGATATACACCAGCATTTCGATTTGTAAAAGCATTACTAGATAAAGGGGAAATCGGTCAAATAATGAATTTTTCTATTCAGTATCTGCAAGGGTGGGGAGCACTACCTTATGATACTCCCTATGTTTGGCGCTTTAATCCTGCGGTCACAGGAACAGGAGTATTAGGCGATTTAGGTTCCCATATGATTGATATGGCATATTATTTATTTGGATCATTTCAAGAAGTATCAGCTAAAATGGAAAGCTTTATTAAGAAAAGAAAAATGGAGCAATCGAATGAATGGAAAGAATTCGTTATTGACGACTTTGTATGTTTTCAGGCAAAAATGGAAAGTGGCATAGTTGGTACATTTCAAACAACAAGAAATGCTATAGGCTCAGGGAATCAGTTTGATGTGTCCATATACGGTGATAAAGGAACTATTCATGCAAGTACAATGGAAGAAGAGATAGTGAATTTGATACATTTTGATGATGGGACGGCTGAGGTTGTGGAGAAAAAAATGCATGTTCCAAAAACTGTATACTTGTCTGAATGGGAGGATTTTGCCCAAATGCTAAAGGGGAAAATAGGATCAGGTTTTCCAGATTTTGAAGTAGGACTAAGGAATCAACAAGTGTTAGAAGCAATAATCCAGTCCAGTAATCAACCAGGGAAAATGATAGATGCGTTAGAAAGCTGAAAGGGTTGTCCTTGTTTAATTCTCCTAATTACGGATATAATAACTAGGCGACTATTTGTACATAGATTATTATTCGATTAGAAGGAGAATTTATTATATGAAGTTTAAAGATCATCTTGTTTTTAATGTTTCTATAATCATAATCTTGTTGATTGTGTTAGTAGGAGCTCTTGCACCAGATACACTTAAGGAAGGCACAGCTAGTGTCCAATCCTTTATTACAGATTCTTTTGGTTGGTATTATTTAATTGTGGTCACGTTTTTCGTGATAATTTGTTTGTACTTATTAATAAGTCCTGTAGGTAAAATAAAATTAGGAAAACCTGACGATAAGCCTGAGTTTTCAAGACTAGCATGGTTAGCGATGCTTTTCAGTGCTGGAATGGGAATCGGCCTTGTCTTTTATGGGACAGCAGAGCCACTAAGTCATTATGCAATTAGCTCTCCGACAAATGAAATTGGTACAGATCAAGGTATAAAAGATGCAATGAGATATACCTATTTCCATTGGGGAATTCATGCATGGGCAGTATATGGGATTGTTGCTTTAAGCCTTGCCTACACGACCTTTAGGAAAGGTGGAAAAACATTAATCAGTTCAACCTTGAAGCCATTGCTAGGTAATTCAATGGAAGGAAGAGCGGGAAGAATTATTGATATTATCGCCGTTTTTGCAACAGTAACGGGGATTGCTACAACGCTAGGTTTTGGAGCGGTACAAATAAATGGGGGGCTTTCTTTTCTTTATGATATTCCTTCCAATTTTTTAACACAATTTATTATTATAGTAATTGTCACCGTCCTGTTTTTACTTTCAGCCCTTACTGGATTAGGCAAAGGGATTAAAATCCTTAGTAATACGAATATGATATTAGCTTTCGTTCTATTTTTGATTGTTTTTATCATGGGAAATACGGTTTTTATCCTCAATTTATTTACAGATACAATTGGAAGCTACTTACAAAACTTAGTGCGCATGAGTTTCCGAATTGCGCCTTTAAATGGTAAGAATCGCCAATGGATAGATGCGTGGACGATTTTTTATTGGGCTTGGTGGATTGCGTGGTCACCATTTGTAGGTATTTTTATTGCTCGTATTTCCAAAGGAAGAACGATTCGTGAATTTATAACGTTCGTACTATTTATTCCATCAGTAATTGGCTTTTTATGGTTCTCTGTGTTCGGTGGAAATGCGATGTATCTTGAACATAAAGGGTTAGGTACTATATCAACTTTTGCTACAGAAGAAACATTGTTTGCCCTTTTAGAGCATTATCCACTTAGTGCTTTACTATCCCTATTGGCTATTTTGTTGGTTGCTGTGTTCTTTATTACTTCTGCCGATTCAGGAACATTCGTTTTGGGGATGCTATCTGCAAATGGCGTACAAAATCCAAGTAATCGGATTAAAGTCATTTGGGGGGTATTGCTTACGACGATTTCCCTTGTATTACTTTATTCTGGCGGATTAGATGGATTACAAAATATGATGATTATTGCGGCTCTTCCTTTTTCCTTAATAATGATTTTAATGACAGTAAGTCTATTGAAGGAAGTACATCAGGAAAAAGCGGAATATGAATCAAAGTGGAAGAAGAAAAAAAGCTCGAAATAATATCGAGTCTTCAGAATCGAGGTTTTGTTTACCTTTTTGTTGCATGCTAAAATGTTGATGGGAGCGGAAATGTTACATATCCGCTCCCATCAACATATTTTATTTGGGGAAATTTTCAGTGACGAATTTAATTTTCATCTTCTTTATCTTTATTAAACCATAATGGCTCGTAATCATCGACTTCCCCATTATAATTGATTAAAATTTCTTCGCCGGCTTTTATATCCTTATAAGCATAATAATCAAAAGTATGTTTATCAAAATTAATCTCATAAGTCGCATTTGGTTCATACGAATGGTTAAAAAGCATGCCGTAACCTAGAACAACTGCACTGTGATTAATACCATATTCATATACATAATCTTCTAATACCGTTCTTTCGATATACTTATGTTGTTCATTTGGATAAGGAACAACAGGAGCTTCATGGAATAAGGTCCCCTTTTTAATATCACAAGTAGCAAATACGCCTCTATTGAATTCCCCATCGCTTAGGGGGGATGTTTTAATTTCTATCATTATTGTTCACCTACAACTCTTTATAGTTTACTGCTATCTCTTACTCTAACATTGATTCTTTTATTTAGGAAATAAATTAATGAAAAACTTATAAAAAATGAAGCATTTCAGTTATAATCTGACTTTTTAACTAATGAAGAATTTGGAGATAATAGTGTATAATGAGTACGATTCTTTAGGTTTTCGTAATGATTTTAGAATTGGATTACGTTTTTTTAATAAAGAACATAAAAAGGAAGAGACAGGAGAAAAAATGAAAAATTATAAATTGCTTATTCAATATGATGGTGGACGGTATAAAGGATGGCAACGCCTCGGTAATGGGGACCAATCCATTCAAGGGAAAATTGAAAACGTCCTGACAGAAATGGTAGGAGAAAAGATTGAAATTATCGGCTGCAGCCGAACAGATGCAGGCGTACACGCATTATCACAAGTTGCTAACTTCAAAATGAACAAAGAAATGACGGAAAAAGAGGTCATGAATTATCTAAATCACTACTTACCAAATGATATTAGTATTTCGAAAGTAGCAATCGTTCCTGATCGTTTTCATGCAAGATATAATGCAAAGGATAAAACCTATGTGTATAAAATTTGGAATAAATCGTATACCAATCCTTTTATGCGCAAATATAGTATGCATGTAGAGAAAAAGCTAAATGTAAAAAGAATGGAGCAAGCAGCTGCCTATTTTGTTGGTAAACATGATTTTACAGCTTTCTCGAACGCTAAATCTAAGAAGAAGTCAATGGTTAAAGAAATATACTCCATTGATATAAAAGAAGTGGAAGGGTTTCTTGAAATTCGTGTCAGTGGTGATGGTTTTCTTTACAACATGGTAAGAAAAATAGTGGGAACACTAATAGAGATTGGGCTAGGAAAAATCGAAGCAGATGCTATTCCAGCAATTATTGCAGAAAAAGATCGTAGTCTGACAGGAATGATGGCAGAAGCAAATGGGTTATTTTTAGAAAAGGTACAGTTTTAAAAGAAATAGGTAAAAGCGAGTAGGTTCTTTAGTAAGAAACTACTTGCTTTTTTTTATAGTTAAAAATGGTTTTGTTTTAAATGAACGTTTCCTCCTTAAAAAATTGTAGTGCAAATATAAAAAGCTTAGCCCAAAAGAGAATGATTTAATAAATAAACGGATAATTATATAACAAACAGAGATTTGTCACATGCTAAGGGAAGGGACTTTGCTTTTGAAGTAGAAATGAATATAGCAAGAGGAGGAAAATAAATGAACTATGCGGATGACAGTCTGATGCTACATACAGATCTTTATCAAATTAATATGATGGAGACATATTGGAGAGATGAAAAACATGAACGAAAAGCTGTGTTTGAACTTTACTTTCGCAAACTCCCTTTTGGAAATGGTTTTGCTATATTCGCTGGTCTTGAACGGATTTTATCTTATATAAAGAATTGTCGGTTTACACAAAGCGATTTGGACTATTTACGAAATGAAGGAGGTTATAAGGAGGATTTTCTTCTTTATTTAAAAAATTTCACTTTTTCTGGTGACATATATTGCATGGAGGAAGGGGAGCTAGTATTTGCCAATGAACCGATTCTAAGAGTAGAAGCACCAATTGCGGAGGCGCAATTAATCGAAACGGCATTATTAAATATTGTTAATTACCAAACACTTATTGCAACAAAAGCTGCGAGAATGAAGCAGGTTATTGGAGAGCAGACGGCAATGGAGTTTGGGACAAGAAGAGCACAAGAAATGGATGCAGCGATATGGGGAACAAGAGCTGCCTATATTGGTGGGTTTTCGGCGACGAGTAATGTAAGGGCAGGGAAAATTTTTAATATCCCTGTATCTGGAACACATGCACATGCACTTGTTCAAGCATATCAAGACGAATATGAGGCTTTTAAAAGCTATGCCAGCACCCACAAAGAATGCGTTTTCCTTGTTGATACATATGACACACTCCGCTCTGGTGTTCCCAATGCTATAAAAGTGGCAAAGGAGCTTGGAGATAAGATTCACTTTAAGGGGATTCGTTTAGACAGTGGAGACTTGGCGTATCTTTCAAAGCGAGCTAGAGAAATGCTTGATGAAGCGGGCTTTCCTGACACGAAAATTATTGCCTCTAATGATTTAGATGAGTATACCATTATGAATTTGCGGGCAGAAGGAGCAAAAATTGATATCTGGGGAATTGGAACAAAGTTAATTACTGCATTTGATCAAGCAGCACTGGGCGCTGTATATAAATTAGTCAGTATAGAAAATGAACAAGGTATAATGGAGGATACCATTAAATTATCTGGAAATCCGGAAAAGATTTCTACGCCAGGTCAGAAAAGAGTATATCGAATTATAAATAATGAAAATGACCATGCTGAGGGTGATTACATTGCACTGGCAAATGAAGTAATAACACAAGAACCATTAAAAATGTTTCATCCTGTTCATCCATATTTGAATAAAGTGGTGACGAATTACAGGACCATCGAATTACATCATCCAGTTATTAAAAACGGGCATATCCAGTTTGAACCACCAGCATTAAAAGATATTCAAATGAAGGCTAAAGAGAACCTGAATTATCTATGGAATGAATATAAGCGAACGCTTAATCCAGAAGAGTATCCAGTCGATTTAAGTAAAGCATGCTGGGAAAACAAGCGAAGCTATATAGAAAAAATGAAAGAGAAATCACGCAGCGTTTAACCTTTTTAAGGAGAGGATAAATTGGGTAAAATAGGGATTTACGGATCATCCTTTGATCCAATAACAAATGTTCATCTCTGGACGGCTAGCACTGTTGCCCATCGTTGTAAATTAGACAAGGTTATTTTTCTTCCTTGTTCCAGTAAGCGACGGGATAAAACAATGGAAACAGCAGATGAACATCGTATAAAGATGGTGAACATGGCAATAGAGGATAATGAGAAGTTTTCTTTAGATGATTATGAAATGATGCAAGATGGATGGGAAATCTATACGTATCATACGATGAATTATTTTAAAAAGCTTTTTCCAGAGGATAGTGTGTACTTTATTATGGGTGCTGATTTATTGGTTGATATTGGAAGAGGTATGTGGACAAAAGGAGAGGAGTTGATAGCAGAAAATCGGTTTATTGTAATGGCTAGAAATGGAATTGATATGCTTTCAGCCATAAGCCGATCGCCAATCCTCCGTAATCATGACGATGGGAGCACTTTTCATCTCTTAGATAAGGGATTGGCAATGGAAATAAGCTCTACCTATATACGGGAAGAATTTGCGATAGGTGGGGAACCGAGGTATCTTTTGCCAGAAAAATGCTATGAATATATAAAGAAAAATAAATTATACCAATAAACCATTCTAAAAAAAGCATGAAAAAACACAAAATTAATAAGAAATTAGTCATTGATGATTACTGAATAGTCTGATAGAATGAAGGCAATCTAAAGGCTATGTGTAACTGGCGAAATACGGAAAACCGTAGGGGAGCACATAGTGTCGTATGTCGTTCGCCTGGGCAGAGGTAAGGGATATACTCCTTTGCCTTTTTCTTTTTTAGATGATTTCATTTAGAAAGGTAAACGTATTAACCAAGCGTAAAAAGAATATAATTGAATGAAAAGGAGCAATGGAGATGAGCACTACGACTGTTAAAGATGTAAAGACTATTAAGACATTAAATAATATTGCTGCAAGTGGCCTAAGTGTGTTTAAAAAAGGAAATTTTACAATTGACGATACGAGCAATAACCCTGATGCAATTCTTTTGCGCAGCTTTAATATGCATGGTATGGAATTAGGAGAGAATGTTAAGGCAATTGCCCGAGCGGGAGCAGGTGTCAATAATATTCCAGTAGAGCAATGTACAATGCAAGGAATTGTTGTATTTAATACACCTGGTGCTAATGCAAATGCAGTAAAAGAAATGGTGCTTATGTCATTAATGGCTTCATCTCGAAATTTGTTTGAAGGTGTATCATGGGCAAAAACACTCCTTGCTGAAGGTGACCAAATTCCAAAACTAGTGGAAACGGGTAAAAAACAATTTGTTGGGCACGAAATCAAAGGAAAAACTTTAGGTGTCATTGGCTTAGGAGCAATCGGAGCACTTGTTGCAAACGATGCCCTTGCTCTAGATATGGATGTCATTGGGTATGATCCTTTTCTTTCTGTAGATACAGCTTGGAATTTATCACGTAATGTGCAGCGAGCTATGACATTAGAACAGCTATTTACAGAATCTGATTATATAACAGTCCATGTGCCGTTAACAAAAGATACGAAGGGAATGTTTAATCAGCAAGCTTTCGACTTAATGAAGCCTGGTACGCAAATTTTAAACTTCTCTCGTGGCGAGCTAGTAAATGAAATTGATATAGCTGTTGCTTTAGAAGAAGGCATAATAGGACGATATATAACAGATTTTCCGAATGAAAATGTCCTGCAAATGAAGAATACGATTGCTATTCCTCATCTAGGTGCATCTACTGAAGAGTCTGAAGAAAATTGCGCTGTTATGGCAGCTCGCCAAGTAAAGGAATTTTTGGAAACAGGTAATATTAAAAACTCTGTAAACTTTCCAAATGCATCCATCCCATACACAGGAAAACGTCGTGTTACAGCCTTCCATCTAAATATTCCTAATATGGTAGGACAGATAACACAAGCAATTTCTACTTACCAGTTGAATATTGCTGATATGATAAACAGAAGTCGTGGCGAGTATGCTTACACGATGATTGATATCGATAACGAAGTAGCAGATGAAATCATCCCACTGCTTTCTAAGCAATTAAAAGAGATTGATGGAATCGTAACAATGAGAGTTATCTAAAGTGGAGAAATAAATACGATTTGATAGACTCCTGGTTGAAAAGGAGTCTATTTTTTATTTTTGAGGTGGGTTCGTATTATTTGGTAATTAGTTAAATGATCTAAAGTAGAGAGGAAATAATCCAACCCAACTAGTTATTTCTACTAAATCCATTAAAAAAGGCTGCCCAGTGGACAACCTTTAGCCTTAACAGATTATTTAAACAACACACTCACAGACTTATGCTCATAAACACGGCTAATGGCATCACTTAGTAATTCAGCAATCGATAGCTGCGTAATTTTGTCAATTCTCTTTTCCTCTGGAAGTGGAATGCTGTTTGTCACAATCAATTCCTTGATTTGAGATTCCTGGATCATATCAATTGCTGGTTCAGATAAAACAGGATGGACACAGCATGCATATATTTCTTCTGCCCCATTCTCAAGTAATGCCTTTGCAGCAGTCGTAATGCGGTAAGATGTATCAACAATATCATCTACAATTATGGCTGTTTTTCCTTCAATGTTTCCGACAATGTTTACCTCACGAGGACCAATATCTTTTGGGCCACGCTTATCGATAATTGCGATTGGGGCTTTTAATCGATCTGCAAGCTCTCGGGCACGAGTAACACTACCGTGATCTGGGGCAACTACTACTACATCACTTGCATACTCTTTTGTATTTAAGTAGTCTGCAAGCAGTGGTATTCCTACTAATTGGTCCACTGGAATGTTAAAGAAGCCTTGTGTTTGTGGTGCGTGCAAATCTAATGTGATAACACGGTCTGCACCAGATTTTTGAATTAAATTGGCAACTAATTTAGCCGTAATTGGCTCTCTTGGTTGTGCTTTTCTATCCTGACGTGCATATCCATAATATGGAATGACGACATTAATCGTTTCAACAGAAGCGCGTTTTAAGGCATCAATCATAATGAGTAATTCCATAATACTTTGATTTACAGGATCACAAGTGGACTGAATAATAAATACTTCACAACCACGGACGCTTTCCTCAATATTAATTTGAATTTCCCCATCGCTAAATTTTTTAACGGTACATTTTCCTAATTCAGTACCTAGATGCTCTACTATTTCTTGGGCTAGAGCAGGGGATGAATTAAGAGCAAAAACTTTTAGTTTTGTTCCTTGATATGTATTGGCCATGAATGGTTCCTCCTATAATCTGAACAGACTTAGCTACCTCAATCTACCTAAAGAATAGCTCCTACTATAAGTATTGTAGGATACCGATATTTGTATTTCAACCAATTATAGCATTTTTAGAATGAAACTTCTTAAACATTTCTTCCTAATAGTACAGTATTTAATCTATAATAGCATATTCTAAAAGCATAAAAATTAATCATGTTGCTCACGAATCTCTCTTTTAACACAATAAGAAGAGAGATTCGTGAATGTTCCTTTATAATGTGCTAAACTATAATTCGTTGATTTTGTTACATAATAGAATTTAATAGTATAAATGAAGAGAGAGTGATTTTAAATGCAGCAAGAAACATTGTCTAGAGGCTTGAAAAACAGACATGTTCAATTAATTGCCATTGGGGGAGCGATTGGTACCGGCCTTTTTCTTGGAGCGGGTAAGTCCATTAATTTAGCAGGACCCTCTATTTTATTTGCATATATTATTACAGGTATTATTTGTTTTCTGATTATGCGTGCATTAGGAGAATTACTTTTATCGAATCTTGAATATCATTCATTTGTTGATTTTGTTCATGATTATATTGGAAATAGGGCTGCTTTTGTAACAGGATGGACGTATTGGTTCTGCTGGATCTCCATTGCAATGGCAGATTTAACAGCCATTGGCATGTATACACAGTTCTGGTTTCCAAATATTCCGCAATGGTTACCAGGCTTTATCGCCTTAATGGTATTACTGATTATGAATTTAGCTACTGTTAAGCTATTTGGTGAAATGGAATTTTGGTTTGCTTTAATTAAAATAATTGCGATTATTGCCTTAATCATTATTGGTTTTATTATGATTGTTAAAGGCTTTTCAACAAATGCTGGCCCATCTAGTTTTACCAATCTATGGAGCCATGATGGAATGTTTCCAAATGGGATGCACGGATTTATCCTTTCATTTCAGATGGTTGTGTTTGCATTTGTCGGTATTGAATTAGTCGGATTAACAGCTGGTGAGACAGAGAATCCTGAAAAGGTTATTCCAAAAGCAATCAATAATATCCCTGTTCGAATCTTGATTTTTTATGTGGGAGCATTGCTTATCATCATGAGCATTTATCCTTGGAATGCTATTAATCCAGCGAAAAGCCCATTTGTTCAAGTCTTCTTGGCAGTGGGAATAGCTGCTGCTGCTGGAATAGTTAACTTTGTTGTTTTAACTTCTGCTGCATCTGCATGTAATAGTGCGATTTTTAGTACTAGTAGAATGACGTATGCTTTAGCAAAGGAAAAGAATGCTCCAGAAGCACTAGCTAAACTGACTAAAAATCAAGTTCCATCAAATGCTTTGTTTTTTTCAGTTATAGTTGTGTTAATTGCGGTTATTTTAAATTATTTCATGCCAGAGGGTGTATTTACATTAATAACAAGTATATCTACGGTTTGTTTTATCTATATTTGGGCAATTACGGTTATTTGTCATATGAAATATCGAAAAACAAGACCAGAGCTAGCTGCGAAGAATAAGTTTAAGATGCCGCTGTACCCTGTTGCTAACTATATTATTCTTGTTTTTCTAGCATTTGTACTTGTTGTCTTAGCACTCGCAGAGGATACAAGAATCGCGTTAATTGTGACACCAGTGTGGTTTATTTTGTTATTAGTAATATATCAAGTTAAATGGGATCGTAAGTAATATTCATTCTGATTAATTTATCCTATAATGATTAAATTCAAAAAAATTGCTCCCTCATTATTATTTGAGGGAACAATCTATTTTGTTTAGGAGGATTTTATCCATTTCTTTCGATAAGAAAAATAGAGAGCAATAGCACCACCTAGTAGGAGTAGTATGCCGAACAGTAAGAAGTTATAGAGATTATTTGCAGTGTTTGGCAAACTGTTCTCTCCTTTTGTATCTATATTTGTATCGTTATCACCAGCCCGGGGTATATCAATGGTTTGGTTACCTTTATCTGGATTAACGACTGGCGGATTTTCTGAATTAGGTTGATCATTCAGAGAATGATCATCATCTATATCAGGATTATCTGGAGTATTTATACTAGGTTCCTCTTCATTCTCTTCCTCTGTATTTGCTTCTTCCTCGGAAGGTAATTGATCTAAGCTAGTCACAATCGCAACATAATCTATTAATGCATTTGTAGAATCTGCTGAACCTACTGGTCCATTAAATTCCATGCCTAGTTCTTGGACAGCATTTTTATTTTCTAAGTTTGAGATATCATAGATGAGTTTGGTATATTCCTCTTTGTTAATAGTTGTACTGCCAGAATCAGACCAATTCCAGTTTCCTGCTTTTGTAAAAAACTTCACTTCTAATGGATGATCTGCAAGCGTACCAGTTTCATCATGTTTTAATTGGACAACGATGTAGTTATATCCGGTCAAATCATAGGAGGCAGTTTTTTTAATTTCAGTTTTTTCCCCTTCTCCTAATTTAATTGAGGCTTTCAAATGGTCCTGTTCGATAATGGCGTTTCCACCTTCCCAACCTTCTAAATCTTTATTGAAGTGATAAAAAATAGGGTCTGTATTTTTTTCCTCATTTTCCCCTACTTCTTCTGGAATAGTAGGGGAGTCTTTATCTTCGATTGCACATATGTCATCAAAATAAAGAGTACCACTTCCTTTTTCTCCACCTGTATAAAGAGCAAATTGAGTTACCTTT
Source organism: Bacillus sp. 522_BSPC (assembly GCF_001076885.1). GTDB lineage: Bacteria > Bacillota > Bacilli > Bacillales > Cytobacillaceae > Niallia > Niallia hominis. The sequence continues at coordinate 6,502 of NZ_JVDT01000038.1, read as the reverse complement.
TGAATTCTAGCTTGGTCAATAACAGCGGTTTGATTACTTTCCCATTCAGCAGGAGCAAATTCTGAAAAAGGAATTGTAACAACACCTTCGAATTCTTGTTCAAGGGAAATATTCTTTTCGAAACTAACACCACCCATTTGAATTTGCACGGTTAGATGATGTGATTGACTTTGATGCTTCATCCAGAATTGGATTGCATTTTTCCCCGTCCAATCTACTGTCGGAAGAGATGTTTGCTTTCCTGCATATCCTGCATTTCCAATGATATAATCATATTTTAACCCATATGTGCCTCCTTGCTTTGCATCAGATGATAGGGAAATCTGGATTGGATCCCCATTACTTGAATAGTTACGATTTAAGAGGTCGTCATCTCCAAGGTAATATTCAAAGTTATCGACAAGATATGGATCTGCAGCAGCTTCTTTATAGGTATTTAGCAATTCGATATTATCAATATAAATTTCTGTTAGTTGCAATTGGTCTCCAACAAGTGATAGAGCAATTCCGGTTGCTTCAGAAGCAGAAGGAACAGAAATAGTAGTTTCATATTTTATGTAGTCCTTTCCGTCTATCGTAATCGTTTCTAATTCAGTAAGCGGCTCTTTTGACTCATTCATGCCGTATTTCGTTGTCCAGTCTGGTGGGAGCTGGACAATTCCTTGAATGGATCCATTTCCAGCAGTTACAGGAATATAGGCATCAAACCTGATTTGCTTCACATCTGCCAGATTGATAGAATCGAGATTCGTTAACTCTAGCTTTAACTCTTGCCATGATTCACTTGGACTCATCCCTTGCACAGAAAATTTTGCCTTACCGTCTCCGTTAAGTGTTTCGTGAGATAACTCATAGGTAATCCCTTCTGATGGCCAAGTTCCATTACTTTTTATATCATTGATGTCTGTATCAAATGTAAGCTTTTTTATTGTGATTTCTTGTACTTTTATATATAGTCGTACAGTTTCTTCTTGAATTTTTTGTCCATTTGAGTAATAAGTGAAAACAATATCAGTAACTCCGCCATTCAAATGAGCTGAAGGTGAATAATCAGCTGTAAAGTTACCAGAAGAGTCGAGCTCCATTCTATGCTCTGTCTCCGTTCCAAGTTCTTTATATGTTACCGTAGCATTAGGATCATTAGTTACTTTTACTCGTAAGGTAGTTGTTTGCTCTGTTATGATTGTTCCACTAGTTGGTGATAATACATAAAGGAGGCTTCCGTGTGGTGCTGTTGTATAGTTAATTCCTTGCCCATATACTTTTCCAGTTACTTCATTTCGGAAAGAAGAATAGTCATCTTCATAAAATTTTTGAAAGTTAGGTAGGAGCTCGTGGTCGCCACCTAATTCACTGTCAATATCTTTATAGGGAACATACATATTATTCGGCCATCCGAAATTAGCCCATGTCAGCATATAAGCAATTTTTGACGCAGTCGTGTCTCCTTTTATCGCGTTAAATACACGAGTATACCAATCAAGTGTATTTCCAGTTTGATTCATACCAGATGCACTATAACCAAACTCTGTTAGCCCAGCAATCTTATCTTTTTCTTCTGCCAATTGGACAATCATTTTTAAATCGTCAATGAGTCCGTTAAGCCAGGAAGCAGAGCCGGCATTCGATTTGTTATCATAGCTGTCTATCCCGAAAATGTCTACATACTCGTCACCAGGATATGTTTCTAAATATCGTTCTGTATCTCCGCTATATCCTGAGCCCGGAGAGAAGCCGTATAGAATATTGTGTACATCTTTTACATCACGTAGATATTCCACTGTATATCGGTATATTGATTTATATTGGGATGGGCTAGTTGTACTCGCTCCCCACCAGAACCAAGAACCAGTTTGTTCATGGAAAGGACGAAAAATTAGCGGAATAGGCTCTCCATTATCATCTTTTAATTGATGTGCAAGGCTAGCTATATTATCTAACCAAGCATTGAATTCCTCATGTTTAGAACCACCAGGAAGAATCTCCTTTACTACATTTCCTGTCGTATCATTGTAATTACCACCTGTAACAAAATTGCGCGGATGCATACTTAACGTGATAATACCACCAAGTTTATGAGCAGTTTTCATGGAAGTAGCTGTATTTTTAATGCTTTGTTGAATATTTCCTGGAATTCCTGGCTTTTCGTTTCCATCAATACTGCCAGTATCCCATCCAAAGATAGCCGGATAATCGCCAACAGCATTCTTAATCTCAGATTCTTTTGAGCCAACACGGGTTCCAGACTCTTTTAATGTTAACCCTTCGTCAGTAGCATGCTGTTGACCAAATAAGATTTGTTCACCACTGCTATTTTGTAAAAATGCAAATAGTTCCTTTGAATACGTAGATGCATTTGGATCCGCCATTTTTAATTCTCTACTAGTAAATGTACTACTTTGAGCTTGGATAAGTGTTGGGCTAGGAAGAGCAAGTAATAAGACAAGACAAACTACAAAATACCGAAAAATTTTCTTCATAAATACCTCCTAATTAGTTTGGTTGTTATTCTTAACAAATTTTGTAAGCGCTTTACAACAATATAATAAAGGAGGATGAAGATAAAAATCAATAGTTTTTATTGTAATTGTCTATATTTTTTTAAAAAAAGTATAAGTTAATATATATATTAATCTAGTTTTTCATGCTTAGTTGGGGTTTTTAAGTTTTATTTCTTTGTTGCATAATAGATAAATTTTAAAAAATCAAAAAACTAATTGACACCTTCTTAACTAGAATGCTATTATAGTCTTCTTTGGAAAAAGGAGGGAAATGCATTGATTAAAGTCGAAGGTATCAATAAGTCCTTTAAGGTTGCAAAAAGGACAACGGGATTGGCAGCAGGTTTGAAAGCTCTCATACATCGAGAACACAAGATTGTTCATGCATTAAATGATGTGAGTTTTACGATTAATACTGGAGAAATTGTTGGTTATATCGGGCCAAATGGTGCAGGCAAATCAACGACGATAAAAGTGATGAGCGGTATTTTAGTTCCTGATAGTGGCAGTTGTGAAATTATGGGCTATACACCATGGATGGATCGAGTAGAATATGTAAAAAATATCGGTGTTGTTTTTGGACAACGTTCCCAGCTATGGTGGGACGTCCCGGTAATCGATTCTTTTGCCTTGTTAAAAGATATCTATCAGGTACCAGATACGGAGTATAACGACACGCTATCCCTATTAATAGAAACACTTGAATTAAAGGATATTCTACATTCACCAGTAAGACAGCTCAGTTTAGGACAGCGCATGCGTTGTGAAATTGCAGCCTCCCTAATACATAACCCACAAATTCTCTTCTTAGATGAACCTACGATTGGTCTTGATGCAGTAAGCAAAATTGCTGTAAGAAATTTTATAAAAAAAATCAATAAGCAGAAGAACGTAACCGTTATCCTTACAACACACGATATGTTCGATATTGAGGCACTTTGTGATCGAGTCATTTTAGTAGGGAAAGGGAGCTTATTATATGATGGAAATTTACAGGAATTAAGAAGCCGTTTTGGTTCCCATCGCACTATAACACTTGACTATAAATCAAGTACTAGTCCCATTCAAATTCCTGGTACTACTCCGATTTCTTGGACAGAGGAAAGAGCCATAATAAGTGTGGATACTACGATAGTCTCTGTATCGGAAGTAATCATGAAATTGTCTCATTCCCTTGATTTAGTTGATATTTCAGTGACATCCCAGCCAATTGAAGATATAATTGTACAGCTTTATAAGGAGTATGAGATATGAGGACAATGAAACCGTATATTGCTGTATTAAGATTGCGATTATTAAATGGGATGCAGTATCGGGCCGCTGCATTGGCAGGAGTGGCTACACAGTTTTTCTGGGGATTTATTTATATTATGATATTTCAGGCTTTTTATGCCCAAGCAAGCTCAAATCAACCAATTTCTTTAGAAGAATTGGTTACTTATTTATGGCTTCAGCAATCTTTTTTAGCTTTTATTATGCTATGGTTTCGTGATAATGAATTATTTGACTTAATCACAACAGGAAATATTGCTTATGAGCTATGCAGGCCAATTGGGATATATGAATATTGGTTTAGTAAATTACTTGCCCAGCGATTGGCTAGCGCATTATTAAGGTGTTTTCCAATATTATTGCTGGCTTTTTTGCTGCCACCAGCTTATCGGCTGATGTTGCCTCCAGATGTAAAAACGTTCTTGTTATTTTGTCTCTCTCTTTTATTAGGACTATTGGTTTTAGTAGCTATTTCTATGTTTATTTATATTTCTGTTTTTATCACATTATCGCCAATGGGGTCACTTTTAGTCTTTGGTGTAGTAGGGGAGTTTTTTGCTGGGATGGTTGTTCCTATTCCATTAATGCCAGAGTGGCTCCAACAAATTGTTTATCTCCTTCCTTTTCGATTAACGGCTGATTTTCCGTTCCGCGTTTATTCAGGGAATATTCCCAATGGAGAAGCGGTTGAGGGTATATTTATTCAGCTCGCTTGGCTGTTCGTACTTGCTTTTTTTGGGAAGATAGCATTACAAAAGGCGATGAAAAAAATAATTGTGCAAGGAGGATGAAGCTAGATGAAACTTTATTTTCAATACCTTCTCGTATTATTTAAATCACAAATGCAGTATCGAACATCATTCTGGCTGTTATCATTAGGGCAATTTCTTGTTCCGTTTTCTGCTTTTGCTGGATTATACTTCTTATTTGAGCGATTTGGACAAATAAAGGGCTGGGATTTTTATGAGGTTGCTCTTTGCTTTGCCATCATCCACATGGCGTTTGCATTAAGTGAATGTTTCGCAAGAGGATTCGATAATTTTTCCAGTCTCGTTGCAAGTGGTGATTTTGATAGATTGCTTGTTAGACCAAGGACAACATTTGTACAGGTTCTTGGTTCAAAATTTGAATTTACTAGAGTAGGCAGACTTTTGCAAAGTGTTATCGTTTTAGCTTGGGCTTTAAGTAATCTAGCAATCGATTGGAGTTTAATAAAAGTTCTAACACTTTTATTGATGATCATAAGCGGGGTATTCATCTTTACGGGGATTTTTATTTTGGCCGCCACGCTTAGTTTTTGGACCATACAAGGTTTGGAAATTGCCAATATTTTTACAGATGGCGGCAGAGAAATGGCTCAGTATCCTCTAAATATTTATCAAAAATGGGTGACACGCTTTTTTACTTTTGTTATTCCTTTTGGAAGTGTCAATTATTTACCTTTATTATATCTTCTTGGTAAGGGAGGAGAGGCTGGATGGCTATATATGCTAACGCTGCTTGCAGGTATAATATTTATCTTTCCATGCATTTTTGTTTGGATAGTTGGTGTACGACACTATCGATCAACAGGTTCGTAAAAAGACGATGTTTTCTGTTCGATTAAAGGTGGTATAAAACTAGTAAATAAGTTTATATCAACTAGAATGGAGGCGTTATAAATGAGTAAAGAATCAACTACAAGTCTAGCAGGGAAAATACATGAGCCTAATGAGAAGAAACAGAAGGATGAGGCTTCAAAAGGGATGAAAGAAACCCATGACCAGGCAAAAGAGAGTTTAACAGAAGGAACGATTGACAAGAAAAAGGAAAAGGACGAAGAATAACGATTGTTTCCTATATATAGAAATGGGAAGGGAGGAGAGTGTTTAGGCATTCTTCTCTTTTTTGCTGTTGGAGTTTCTTGGTTATCTATTTTGTTTGCATAAGATATACTATAGAGTATTGAAAGATAGGAGAAAGAAAGGCTGTTAGCATGAAAAAAATATGGATAATATTAATTGGCATATTGTTTTTGCTTTTATTTAGTACCTATAAATTAGTGAATGCACGAACCTTTCAGTTGTTTGGTGGATTAACCAATCATGTGGAGACAAAGGAGAAAGTAGTTGCGTTAACATTTGATGATGGACCAACAAAAAATGTGGACGATATTCTAGCATTGCTAGATGAATATGATGCAAAAGCTACTTTTTTTCTTATCGGAAATGAAATAGAAAAGAGCCCTCAAATGGCAGCGGAAATAGCAAAAAAAGGGCATCAACTTGGGAATCATACATACTCTCACAATCGAATGATTTTTAAATCGCAATCCTTTATAAAAACTGAAATAGAAGATACAAATAAATTAATTAAAAAAGCGGGTTATACAGGGGAGATAGATTTCAGACCGCCAAATGGGAAGAAACTTATTGGACTTCCTTATTATTTAAAAAAAGCAAATATGGATACCATTCTATGGAATATCGAACCAGATACTTATTATCAAAGTGTTGAAGATAAAGTAAACTATGTAAAAGAATCTGTGAACCCAGGCTCCATTATTTTAATGCACCCAATGTATGATGAAACAGGGGAGGAAATAAGAGCAATCGAAGGGATTTTAAAAACATTAACAGAGGAAGGCTATACATTTATTACTGTTAATGAGCTACAGGAATTAGCAGGAAATTAAAGGGGATAAGGGGCTGGGACAAAACTAAATAACTAATCTTTAAAGACGAACAATC
>NZ_JVDT01000037.1 GCF_001076885.1 Bacillus sp. 522_BSPC | reverse complement strand
ATAACCATCATGAGAAAGTAGCTTTATTTAAGAGCTAAATTAGATATTGTTCGTCTTTAAAGATTGGTTATTTAGTTTTGTCCAGCCTCTTTCTATATAAAGCTAGCATCTTAAAAAGATTAATGTTTAGCACTTATGTAATAATCGTCGCGCGAATAGCCCCATAAATAAAAAGAGAAAATAGCCAACCATTGCTCCAAAGATATTTAGAATGAAATCATCTATATCTGCAGCTCTATCTACAGTAAAGAAAAATTGAATAGTCTCAATAGAAAGGGAGCAGAGAATAGCAAGTCCTAGTATAACGAATGCTCTAAATCGCTTTTTATACAAAAAAGGAAGTAGAAGACCAAATGGGATAAATAAAAGGATGTTTCCGAGCGTATATAGCATCCAAAAAAAAGGCGGTTTATATTTGTATTGATATAGAATTTGAACATAAGGAATTAGATTCATTTTTCCGTCATTTAGACTAGGTGGAGTAAAGTGAAAAGGCTCCAATGTTACATAGATAACTGTCAGCATATATACGAAAAATAGATTAATTGGAAATTCTTTTGAAAGTAGTACCGCTTTTCGCTGATTGTTTTGTTGGATTCGAAAATATATCCATAAGGGAACGATAAGAATAAGTAGAAAAGGAAAATTTAATAGCAGTGAAACTCCCCTCATCGACCAAAGTGTAAGGAATAGAAGGAGAATAAGGAGAAAAAAGATTCCGTTTTTTAATACATGCACAGATAATCGAAGTCCTTTCTTTATTTGTTCTTCTAAAAAGTATATGATACTTGTTCAAAAATAGAATATAAAGCGAATTACTTTACTCTTATTACAGAAATACGCATACTAGGAGTGAATAGATAGTTGTCTATATACTAATGAAGGAGATGAATCTTTTTGAGTAGTAAAGTTCAAATAGGTCAAACGGCTATGCATGTTACGAAGCTGGGATATGGTGCGAACTCTGTCGGTGGTCATAATTTATTTCCGAATTTAAATGATGAAACAGGAAAAAATGTAGTAAGAAATGCATTAGATGCTGGAATTGATTTTCTTGATACTGCTTATGTATACGGATTAGGAAGATCAGAGGAATTAATTGGAGAGGTGCTAAAGGAAAGAGGTAACCGCCAAGATATCGTCATTGCAAGCAAGGCTGCTCATAAATTAGTGGATGGCAAAATACAACTTGATAATAGTAGAGAGTTTTTACGGAAATCTGTAGAAGACAGTCTAAAGCGACTGCAAACAGATTATATTGATTTATTCTATGTTCATTTTCCAGATGATGTCACTCCAATGGCTGAAGTTGCAGGGACGTTACAAGAGTTAAAGGATGAAGGGAAGATCCTTGCAGTTGGAGCTTCTAATTTGGATGCTGAACAACTAAAGGCATTTAATCAGGATGGCTATTTAGAAGTATTCCAAGCAGAATATTCATTATTTAAAAGACAAGCAGAGGAAATGTACTTACCGTATTGTGTTGAACATAACATTAGCTTTGTTCCATATTTTCCTTTAGCTTCTGGTCTATTGACTGGAAAGTATTCAAAGGATTCCACAATTAGTGATGGCAGACAAAATAATCCTCTATTTCAAGGAGAGGCATTTATTCAAAATGTTGAAAAAGTCGACAAATTAAAGCAAATGGCTGAAGAAAAAGGCTTTGATGCAACACATTTTGCATTAGCATGGCTATTAGAACAGCCTGCAGTTGATGTGATTATTCCAGGAGCGAAATCAACTAGTCAGCTTAAGAATAATCTGAGAACCTTAGAAGTGGCGTTAACAGAAGAAGAAGTGAAACAAATTAGTGAAATATTTGCTTAGGAGAACGGATAGGATAGACGGAGATTAACTGTCCATTAATATCCGAAATGGTTCTACTAATTCTCAGTGGGAGCAAGGAAACACACTAAAGTGATGATTCACTTTATTAAATAGAGAATAATGAAATCAATAAAAAGCAATGAAGGGATAATAGGAACTTCATTGCTTTTGTTTATCTATAGAGCTTTATTTACAGCCGTATTTAATGAAATTACTAACAGAAAAATTATTTTTATATAATATTAAGTTGGCTGAGAATGGATTAAGAAGGACAGGAGAATTAGAATACATAAGGTTATTATGTAAGAACTTCTAACATTGTCCGTTAGAAAAAACCTAATTTAACAATGTTTTTGTTTTTTGGTAAAAAGGATTGTCGATATCGATTTCTATTTATAATCTCAAGAAGAAATTATACCAATTTTGCTTTTATAGTGTTACAATAAGTAAAAGTTTAAATATACAGATTTTTCGCTTTAATCGGATAATTGGAGGGGTAGAAGTGACACAATTGAGAAGTAATATGATAAAGAAGGGATTCGATCGTGCGCCACATCGAAGCTTACTGCGAGCTGCTGGGGTAAAAGAGGAGGATTTTGATAAACCATTTATTGCTGTAGTCAATTCATATATTGATATTGTTCCAGGACATGTTCATTTACAGGAATTTGGAAAGATTGTAAAGGATGCAATAAGAGAAGCAGGCGGCGTTCCATTTGAAATGAATACAATTGGTGTGGATGATGGAATTGCGATGGGGCATATTGGAATGCGCTATTCTTTGCCAAGCCGTGAAATTATTGCAGATTCCATTGAAACGGTAGTTGCTGCACATTGGTTTGATGGAATGGTTTGTATCCCAAACTGTGACAAAATTACACCAGGAATGATGATGGCCTCCCTACGATTAAATATTCCTACTATCTTTGTAAGTGGTGGACCAATGAAGGCTGGTGTTACTAGTGATGGGAGGAAGATTTCTTTATCATCTGTGTTTGAGGGAGTAGGGGCTTTCCAGTCAGGCAAAATTGATGAAGGTGGTCTAAGAGAATTAGAGCAATTTGGTTGTCCGACCTGTGGTTCTTGTTCCGGAATGTTCACAGCAAATTCAATGAACTGTCTTGCTGAAGCATTAGGTCTTGCTTTGCCTGGAAATGGGACAATTCTTGCTGTCGCACCTGAGAGAAAAGAATTTGTAAAGAAATCTGCTAAACAGCTGATGCATTTAATAGATGAGGATATTAAACCAAGAGATATTGTGACAGAAAAGGCAATTGATAATGCCTTTGCATTGGACATGGCATTAGGAGGATCAACGAATACTGTTCTTCATACATTGGCTTTAGCACATGAAGCGGGCGTAGAATATCCACTTGAAAGAATCAATCAAGTTGCATCAAGAGTACCTCATTTATCGAAGCTTGCTCCTTCTTCTGATGTACATATTGAAGATTTACATGAAGCTGGAGGAGTTTCAGCGGCTCTTTATGAACTATCCAAAAAAGAAGGGGCTCTTCATCTGGATACATTAACTGTTACTGGGAAAACACTTGGAGAGAATATTGCTGGATGTAAAGTGAAGGATTATCAAGTGATTCGTCCAATCGATGATCCTCATACCTCAACAGGAGGATTAGCAGTCTTGTTTGGTAATCTTGCTCCTCAAGGTGCTATCATTAAAACAGGTGGTGTTCAAAACGGAATTCAACGTCATGAAGGGCCAGCTATTGTGTTTGACTCACAGGATGATGTATTAGAGGGATTAGTGAAAGGCAAAGTGAAGGAAGGGCATGTTGTTATCATTCGCTATGAAGGACCAAAAGGAGGACCGGGTATGCCGGAAATGCTAGCACCTACTTCACAAATTGTTGGAATGGGTCTTGGTCCCAAAGTTGCGCTTGTAACAGATGGGCGTTTTTCAGGTGCTTCTCGCGGTATATCTATCGGCCATGCTTCACCAGAGGCGGCAGAAGGAGGACCGTTGGCATTTGTTAAAGATGGCGATCATATTGTGATTGACATTGAAAATCGTACAATGGATGTTGTAGTACCTGAGGAAGAATGGCAACAAAGGAAAGCAGAATGGAAAGGGTTTGAATCAAAAGTAAAAAGTGGCTATTTAGCACGATATTCTAAGCTTGTGACATCTGCGAATACAGGAGCAGTATTGAAGTATTAATTCGGTAATGTTTATTTAATGAAAAAGCAGGTTAGATACACGGTACAAAGTGTATTCAACCTGCTTTTCTATTTATGTGTATAAAAAGGTAGACGGGTTTATTCCTTTATCATGTCTTTTTCTCTATTGGGATCCATACTTTGTACCTGTAAGATATCTAAAAGGAAAACAAACACAGGTATTCCAATGATTAAGCCCCATACTCCAAAGAAATGTTCAGAGAAGATAAGCACAATAAAAGTAAAAAATACAGGTAAATTTGTTTTCGATGACATTAGCTTCGGATTAAGAATATAAGCTTCAATAGCATGGATAACACAAATAAAGATAATCAATATAATAATATAGGTGTATCCACCAATTGTGTACCCAATTGTCAGCAACGGTATGAGGGAAATAATAACCCCTGCAACTGGGATAAGCCCAAAGACAAATATCATCAGAGATAAGCCTAGTAATTGAGGAAAACCAAGGATCCATAATCCGATAGTCGTTAAGATACAATTTACTAAAGCTATGATAACTTGAGCTTCTAATACTTTTCCAAATGTTAACACAAATTTTTTGCCAAAGAATTCAATTTCATTATAAAAAGGTGCAATTTTACTTTTACGAAAGTTTTCTTTATATTTTATTAATCGCGGCTTCTCTAAAAGGAAGAAGAAGCTTAGAATCATAGCGAGTATGAATTGTATGCTTATGGAACTGATACTTGAGAAATATTTGACAACAATGCCAAGTCCTTGTTCCAAATAGCTGTTGATTTGTCTTTCTTGAATGATGGAAACAATATAATTTAAGACCTCATTATCATGTGGACGGGAATAAAAATCCATTACTTGTCTAACTAATGCCGTTATTTCTTCTACAAGCATTGGCAAATATTTAATAAAGCTATAGGAAAGAATTCCGATGGTTACCAGATAGAGGAGGCTAACTATAACGTTTCGTTTAACGTGAATTCGCTTGGAGATAATTTTTTCCATGCGATCCATTAAAAAAGAAAGGATAAAAGTAAATAGCATTAAATTAATCATGCTTCTAAGCGCATAGATGCCCAGAATGATTAATGCAAAAATAAAAAACCTTTTTACCCCTTTATTCATAAGAAAATTGATAATTGTTTCCACTCCATTTCCCCTTCTTAAATATATTTTTCTTTTCTATTTATCTTCTTATATTTTAACCTAAATTGTATTTTAATAATATAAAAAGCCTACATTTTGTGAAAATTTAGTCAGCGTAAGGAAAAGCTATTATATATAGGAAGTTTTTTGCTTGAATCTTTTCTCCTTCCCCTTATATAATAAAAAAGTAAAACTAAAACGTTATGGTTAGGAGGAGAAGCGATGGGGATGTGAAATTAAGAATTGGTGATTTGGCAAAAGTTACTGGTGTAACGAAAAGAACCATAGATTATTATACAAACCTTGGCCTTCTTCAAGCAGAACGTTCTCAAACAAATTATCGTTATTATAGAGAAGAACAAATAGAACAAATTAAAGTTATTGAAGAATTTAAAAAGAGAAAGCTAACGCTAGAGGAAATTAAGGGGAAATTAAATAATCACAAAATGAATACTTTGGATGTAGAGGAACTGAAAGAAAATATGAGGGATTTGAATGAAAAGATTCATCAAATGCTTCTATCAGTAGATATTCAGGACCATCATAAAAAGAAAGAAGTAAGAAATACTATATCTCATGAAAGTATATCTTTAATACAAGCATTGTTGCTTTTGCTAAATTAAACTGTTTTTTTAAGGTTTGCATAAAAAATTTAACTAAAAGGAATGGGAATTATTATAAGCAACAGCGTCTCTCCTTTATTGGAGAAATGCGGATGCGCTTTTATTATCAGGAGGTGTAAGCCCCTTTACGGGCTACTTATTGGAAATTTTTAATTTGATTTTATTTGTGATATTAATTGCTTTAACTGCTTTTTTCGTTGCAACCGAGTTTGCAATAGTAAAGGTCAGGAGTTCAAGAATCGATCAGTTAGTTGCTGAAGGAAAAAAAGGTGCATTAGCGGCAAAAAAGGTAACGACACATTTAGATGAATATCTTTCAGCTTGCCAATTAGGGATAACTGTTACAGCTTTAGGACTAGGTTGGATTGGAGAATCCACTTTCGCGGAAATTCTTGAGCCACTATTTATTAAGTTATCCATTGGGAATGCACTATCTCACGTGATTGCCTTTGTTATATCCTTTTTACTTGTAACCTTCTTGCATGTTGTTGTTGGAGAACTTGCTCCAAAGACGGTTGCTATTCAAAAGGCAGAACTTATAACATTAACCTTTGCAAATCCAATTATTTGGTTCTATCGAATATTATATCCTTTTATTTGGTTGTTGAATGGGTCTGCACGACTTTTGACAAGTATCTTTGGATTAAAACCAGCATCAGAACATGAACTTGCACACTCAGAAGAAGAGTTAAGAATTTTAATGTCAGAAAGCTATAAAAGCGGTGAAATCAATAAAAATGAACTAGCATATGTAAATAATATTTTTGAATTTGATGAACGAATTGCCAAAGAAATCATGGTGCCGAGAACCGAAATGGTTACGATTAGTGTAGATAATACCTTTGATGAAATAATGAATATATTGGAAGAGGAGAATTACACTCGTTATCCATTAGTAAATGGAGATAAGGATAATGTAATCGGATTAATTAATATTCGAGAATTTCTAACGGCAACTGTTCAAAACAAACAAGAGATTCGATTAGAGGACTATATGAAACCGATTATTCGTGTCATTGAAACCGTTCCTATAAGAGAATTATTAATTAAAATGCAGAAAGAACGTACACATATGGCGATTCTGCTTGATGAATATGGTGGTACTTCAGGTATTGTTACTGCAGAAGATATACTAGAGGAAATTGTAGGAGACATCAGAGATGAGTTTGATGAGGATGAAATTTCTGATATTCGCAGAATTAAAGACGATCATTATATACTTAATGGCAAAGTATTAATCAGCGAAGTAAACGATCTTTTAGGAACTCATTTATCTGAGGAGGAAGTGGATACGATTGGCGGATGGTTTTTGACTAAAAATTTTGAAGCGGTTGAAGGGGATATTTTGGAAGAAGAAGGATATATCTTTAAAATAAAAAATATTGAAGAACATCACATCCATTTTATTGAAGTGATGAAAGATACTAGTGCAGTGGAAGTTTGATTAAAAAAACGGATTTTATAGAAGGGGAAACCCTTCTTTTTTTGGTGTATAAATTGTTGGTTAAATAGAATCTTTTAAGAGAGTTAACGCGGAATGCTGATTTTATTGGATTTTATTAATTTAATTGTGTCAGCATTATGTCTGCCAAAAGTATATTTAGGCCGTTTTGCAAATGTTTATATCGTTGACGACGTAAAACGAGTTGGTCGATCACCATTAAGAAAATTAGGTGGCAATGATCGATTAGTCGCTCCTGCTTTAGCATATTATAGGGAGTTTAACGAAATTCCTTCTTACTTAGTTGAAGTGATGGCATCAGCACTTCGCTTTTATACACCGGAAGATCAAGAGTCTATTGAGTTAAAGAACTTAATAGATGAAAATGGAGTTCAAACAGCTTTCAGTAAAGTATCAGGTTTAAATGAAGACCATGCTTTAGTGAAAGAAGTAGTGCTTGCTTATAACAATATTAATGCATAAAAAAATCCAATGTAGCCTAAGGCGAATAGCCCTGGCTGCATTGGATTTTTTCTTTTAGCGTGTAGCAGTACTAGAGTTTACCTTGGACTGTTTCCGCTTGTCCCACATTTTTTTGGCGAAGGGATAAATGATAGGTCCCCACGTAATCAATCGTCTGAACATTTTTTTCATTATCTCTCACATCCTTTTTCTTCTATAATAGGTCTTTTCCCGAAACTGCGATAGAATAAACAACAGAGCTCGCTCCTTGATAAATTTGGTAATAATAGAGAGGGGAATACCTTCTTGTAATTTACAAAAAAAGAGAATATAGTTTTGATAGATAACTTGCAACAAAAGAATGGAAATTAACGTCTAATGTTTGATAGGAAAGAGAGAAAAGAAAATATATAGTATTTATTCTATTTAGTAAAAGTAAAGGATAGGTTATAGAATGGAAAGACTAAAACCGTATTGGGAAGGGTTTCGACGCTTTTGGAAGAAGAGACATCTTACCCAAATTATACTTTTGGCTGGGTTACTGTTTGTTTTGTTGGCAATATTATATTTTACGTATTTAGCGACACAGGCAAATGTTAGTACCTTGAAGGCTGGTTTAAGCCAGGCAACGATTATTTACGATAAAGATGGGGACGAAGCAACCCAAATAAGAACAGAAAGAACGGAAGGAATAGAATTGGAGGATGTACCTGAATATGTTCCGGCAGCTGTTGTTTCTATTGAAGATGAACGTTTTTATGAACATAATGGGTTTGATATAAAAGGAATTACTCGGGCCTTTTTTAAAAATATTTTTGCAGGAAGAATTACAGGTGGAGGCAGTACCATTACGCAGCAATTAACAAAAAATGCCTTGTTAACTTCCGAACAGACGTATAAACGGAAAGCAGAGGAATTATTTTTAGCAGTAGAAATAGAGAAGCATTATAAAAAAGAAGAAATACTACAAATGTATTTAAACCATGTTTATTTTGGTAGTGGAGCATGGGGGATTAGCCAAGCTTCTTTAAAGTACTTTAATAAAGATATTAAAGAAGTATCAATAAGTGAAGCTGCTTTACTTGCAGGGATATTACAGGCTCCCTCTGCATTAGATCCCTATAATAATTATGATGGGGCAATTTCCCGCCGTAATGTGGTTCTAAAGAAAATGCTAGATTTAAACGAAATAACAGAGAAAGAATATCAAAAGGCAGTAAAAGAAAAAATTGTTTTAGAAAATGGGGGAGGCTCTTTTATTGAAAGAGAATATCCTTACTTTGTAGATGCGGTTATCGATGAAGCAATCAATAAATATGGTCTTACCCAGGAAGAAATCTTGAAAAGAGGCTATAAAATTTATACAGAGATGGACCAAAATCTTCAATCAACATTAGAAAAGACCTTTGCTCGCGATTCTCTTTTCCCAAAAAGCGCTGATGGGACATTAGTGCAAGGTGGAGCAGTGCTGCTTGACCCAGAAACAGGTGGAGTAAGAGGGTTAGTCGGAGGAAGAGGAGAGCAAGTTTTCAGAGGATTTAATCGAGCTACTCAAATTAAAGTACAACCAGGATCTACAATGAAGCCACTTGCGGTTTATACACCAGCTTTAGAAAAAGGGTATAAAATAGATTCGATGCTAGAGGATAAACCTTTTAAGAAAGGGAAATATGAACCACAAAACTTTACAAAAACATTTAAGGGAGAAGTCCCAATGTATGAGGCTTTAGAAGAATCCTTAAATGTTCCAGCTGTCTGGCTATTAGACCAAATTGGATTAGAAACGGGACTTAAATCGCTTGATCGATTTGGAATTCCGTATGAAAAGGATGATGAGTATTTAGGGATTGCTTTAGGTGGAATGACTACAGGTGTTTCCCCTTTACAAATGGCCAGTGCTTATTCTACGTTCCCAAATGATGGTGTTCGAATGGAGAATCATTTGATTACAAAAATTATTGGACCAACAGGTAACGTTATTGCGGAATATGAACCTGAATCAACAAGAGTAACATCTAAATCAGTCACAGATGATATGACTTCGATGCTACTGGATGTTATAAAATCAGGAACAGGTCAAGGTGCAAAAGTGACTGGATTCCAAATTGCGGGAAAAACAGGATCTACTCAATTAGATAATGGTAATATTTCTGGTACAAAGGATCAATGGTTTGTGGGTTATACCCCAAATCTAGTTGGTGCCATGTGGCTCGGTTATGATAAAACAGATGATCAACATTATCTTCCAAGCAAAAGCTCGGGGGATGTAGTACCAATTTTTAAGACAATTATGGATCAGGCTGTACAATACGTAGAACCGGAAAATTTTAAAGTATTATCTGTTAGTGATAAACTAGCAAATAAGGATAATGGAAATGTAAATGAAAAAGTAGAAGAAACAAAAAAAGTAATTAAAGAAAAAGCAGAGGAATTAGAAACAACCATAAAAGAGAATTCTTCAAAATGGAGCCAAGTTGTAGATGAAATTAAAAAAGATGTGAAAAAAATAAATGACAAGGTAAAAGGGAAATTACAAGAAATACTAGAAAATTAGTATTTGAACAAGGCAGAAATTTATACGGATACTAGAGCAGTTGCTACTGGTGGCGGTATATATTTCTGCCTTTTTTTATCTATCTAAAGGGTTTTTTTGAAAAGCATAACTAAATATGGATAATCTATAAAATAGGAAAGATAATCTAGTTTAATGAAGTATAGTCTGTGATAAATATAACAGAATAAACTAAATGAATAAAAGGGAATGAAGAGGAATAAATATTGGAAAAACCAACCAGAATATTCTATAATATTTGTAAGCGTTTAAATGTCTTGTGAGAGAGGGGAACATAGAAATGCTATAGGTTGAAAAAGTATTTGTGACAAGAGTGTGGACATGGATTTTAATAATAGCATCTGATATAATAAAAAGGTTGATAAAATCTTGAATACACGGAAAACATAAGAATAGAAAATGTGAAAATTGGTAAAATTATACTTACGTTTTTTGTCACAAATAATAGGTTCGAGATATGATATCATCATACAGGTAGTAATAATCATTATTTTACCTATGTAATATGAATGTTCTATGTCTAAATATCGAACATTCTGTGAATAGTTTAACATTTGAACTTAAACGGAAGGAGCTGTACAAATGAAAAAGGGAATTTTAGTTTCACTTTTAGCAATTGTACCACTATTCATTTTAAGCGGTTGTGAATCGATGGTTGTATTTGATCCACAAGGTCCTGTTGCTAGAAGTATTACAGACTTGATTAACTGGTCTATTGTATTAATGGCTTTTGTTTGTCTAGTAGTTTTTGGACTATTTGGCTACATAGTTTGGAAATATCGCGCAACGAAAGACAATGCGGATTATGAACCAGAAGAACATGGAAGTACAAAGCTTGAGATTGTTTGGACTGTAATCCCATTTCTAATTATTATTGCATTAACGATTCCGACTGTAAAAACAATTTATGCATTAGAGGATATTCCAGAGGATTATAAAGATCAAGATCCTATTGTAATTAATGTAACTTCTGCAGACTGGAAGTGGATTTTTAGCTATCCAGAAGAAGGAATTGAAACAGTCAACTATGTAAATATCCCTGCTGGTGTACCAGTGGAGTTTAAATTAACTTCTGCTGGAACAATGCAATCATTCTGGATTCCTGCATTAGCTGGCCAGAAGTACACAATGTATGGGGCTGAAACAGATCTTTATGTTGTGGCTGATAACCCAGGTAGTTATGAAGGGCAAAATACAAGCTTTAACGGTAAAGGCTATGCGGAGATGAAATTTGAAGTTGAAGCAAAAACTTTAGCGGACTATGATGAATGGGTAGATGAAGTAAAAGAAACTGCCCCTGAATTAACTGAGGAAAAATATAAAGAAATTATTAAGCCGACACATTTAGGCCGTATGACTTTCTCTAATACTCATTTAGAGTGGATTGATCACGGGAAAGGTGGAGACTCAAACTATTATTTAAATCCTGAGCTATATCGAGTTCATGGATATCCAGGTAAAACTTTTGAAAAGAACGAAGAGTCAAACGGGGGTGAAGAGGATGCACATTAAGTGGGAAGATATCGTTATTACTGGTGATCCCCTCATATTATCTGCTCAAATAGGTATTACGCTAACAATGCTTGCCATTGTAGTTGGTGTCACCTATTTTAAGAAATGGCAATACCTATGGGATGAATGGATAACAACGGTTGATCACAAAAAAATCGGTATTATGTATATTATCGTAGCCGTATTAATGTTCTTCCGTGGTGGAGTAGATGGTTTGATGATGAAATATCAAACCTCAGCACCTGAAATGGATTTTTTAGATGCACAGCATTACAATGAAGTATTTACAACACACGGTGTTATCATGATTCTTTTTATGGCGATGCCGGCGTTGATTGGACTAATGAACGTAGTAATTCCTTTACAAATTGGTGCACGTGATGTTGCATTCCCACAATTAAATGCATTAAGCTTCTGGCTAACATTTAGTGGTGCAATGTTATTCAATATTTCTTTCGTAATTGGTGGATCACCTGATGCAGGATGGACATCCTATTTCCCTCTTGCTGGGAAAGAATTTACGCCAGGGGTTGGAAATAACTTCTATGCCATTGCCTTGCAGATTGCAGGTATAGGTACGTTAATGACAGGTATCAACTTTGTTGTTACGATCCTAAAAATGCGTGCAAAAGGGATGACATTAATGAAAATGCCAATGTTCACTTGGACTTCATTAATTACAAACGTTATTATTGTATTTGCATTCCCAATCTTAACTGTTGCACTAGCATTAATGACATTTGACCGTTTATTCGGAACACATTTCTTCACGATTTCCGGTGGAGGAAATGCGATGTTATGGAATAACTTATTCTGGTTATGGGGACATCCTGAGGTTTATATCGTAATCTTGCCTGCTTTCGGTATGTTCTCAGAAGTAATTGCGACTTTCTCAAGAAAACGTCTATATGGTTATAATTCAATGATTATATCTATTGTAGGTATTGCTATCTTAAGTATGGTTGTATGGGTTCACCATTTCTACACGATGGGGTCTGGACCTGTTGTAAACTCTGTATTCTCGATTACGACAATGTTAATTGCAGTTCCGACTGGGGTTAAGATTTTCAACTGGTTATTTACAATGAGAAAAGGGCGAATTCAATTTACAACAGCTATGCTATGGTCGCTTGCATTTATTCCAACCTTTACAATTGGTGGGGTAACTGGAGTTATGCTTGCAATGGCTGCAGCAGACTATCAATATCATAATACATTATTCTTAGTAGCTCACTTCCACTATGTATTAATACCAGGTGTAGTGTATGCAGTATTTGCTGGTTTCTATTACTGGTGGCCAAAAATGTTCGGTTATGCTTTAAATGAGCGTTTAGGAAAATGGCATTTCTGGTTATTTAATATTGGTTTTAACGTAACATTTATGCCAATGTTCTTCTTAGGTTTACAAGGAGCAGTAAGACGTTCTTATACTTTCTCTGCAGAATCTGGATTTGCACCATTGTTCATGCTTTCCGCAATCGGATCTCTTATTCTTGCTGCGGGATTTGCAGTACTTGTTTATAACATTTACTATAGCACTCGTTATGCAGATAGAAAGATTTCAACAGATCCATGGGATGCAAGAACATTAGAATGGCATACAGCTTCTCCAGTTCAGCCATATAACTTCGCTATCACTCCAGAAGTAAAAGCATTAGATGCATTCTGGTATATGAAGAAAAATAAAGAAGGCTTAGTTTTAAAAGAAGAAGAGTTAGAAGAAATACACATGCCGAGCAACTCTTGGTTGCCATTCTATATGTGTGCAATATTTGGTGTAGTTGGTTTCTTACTAGTATTTGAATTGTTTATTCCAGCTGCAATCTGTAGTTTAGGTATTTTTGTTGGCTTAATAATTCGTTCTTTTGATTATGACGAAGGTTACCATATTAAACTGGATGTTATTAAGAAAACGGAACGTGCATGGAGAGGTGAGAAATAATGGCAAAAGTCGATAAGTCTTTACCACTAGAATATCAGACAGAGCAAAGCCGTTTAAATATTCTAGGCTTCTGGATCTTCCTTGGTGCGGAGGTTGTATTATTCGCTACCTTGTTTGCAGCCTATGGATCTTTAAAGGATAACTTTGCAGGCGGGCCTACTCCAGCTGAATTATTTAAATTAAAAGATGTCATGATTGAAACACTTTTACTATTAACAAGTAGTTTCACTTGTGGGATTGCCATATGGTATATGCGTCGCCAGAATTTAAAAGGATTATTAACTTGGTTAATTATCACTTTGGCATTAGGTGCAGGGTTCGTTTTTGTGGAAGTAAATGAGTTTATTCATTATGTACATGAAGGTGCAACAATGCAGACAAGTGCATTCCTTTCTTCGTTCTTTGTATTGCTTGGAACGCATGGATTGCACGTATCCATAGGTATTGGCTGGGCAATATTAATTATTATTCAATTAATGAAGCATGGTTTAACACCAACAACAGCTCGTAAGACATTTATTATAAGTTTATACTGGCACTTCTTAGACGTTGTGTGGATTTTCATCTTCACATTCGTTTATCTTGCTAGAATGGGAGGGTAATTAAAGATGGCAAAAAATCATGAAAATGAAAAATTTCCAATTGGTCATATTGCAGGTTTTATTGTTTCTTTATTACTTACCTTCGCAGCTGTAGGAGCTAAGTTATATACAGATCTTCCAATGATAACTGTTATGTGGATTATCGGTGCATTGGCTGTCATTCAAGCCATTCTTCAACTGTTTATGTTTATGCATCTTACAGAAGGAGAAGGACAAGTACAAACTATAAATATCGTTTATGCTTTCTTCTGCGCAATCGTAGTAGCAGGAGGAACTATTTGGGTAATGACATCAGGACATGTGCATTACTAATAAAGCGTTATGTGAAAGAGGTCTCCATTGGAGGTCTCTTTTTTTTGCATTCGAGCGGAACGGAACGACAGCATGCTTAATTAAGTATTTTTATGGTGATGCTAAACCATGACAAAGTAACTAGGTAATCAGCATCATTCTTTTTTAAATTTTGTGATAAATCTATCAGGTCTTTGAAAAAGCATTGACGAGCTGGAAAAAGATGATAAAATAAAGAAAGAATCTAAATGATAATGAAAATCATTTACGACTAAGTAGGGGAGTGAGGAAAGAGAGTAGTATTACTCAATAGCATGATGAAAATAAAGTATTTATTTATATTGTTAATAGTCTTATCTACCATCTCCCTATTTGTTGGAGTCATTGATATTAACCCAAAAAATATTTTTCATTTAACAGCAGATCAAAAAGAAATTCTTTTGATTAGCAGATTTCCACGCCTAATCAGCATTATCATTGCCGGCGTTAGCTTAAGCATTTGTGGCCTCATTATGCAGCAAATATCGAGAAATAAATTTGTTTCTCCTACGACAGCTGGTACGATGGACTGGGCAAGGTTGGGGATATTGGTCGCTCTAATGCTTTTTACAGGGGAGAGCCCGATTATAAAGATGACAATCGCATTCGTATTTGCACTTGGTGGTACATTTTTGTTTATGCGAATACTGAATATGATTAAATTCAAAGATGCTATCTTTATTCCATTAATTGGTCTAATGCTTGGAAATATTGTAAGTTCCATTACCACTTTTTTTGCGATGAAATATGATTTAATACAAAATATGTCTTCATGGTTGCAAGGAGATTTTTCCTTGATCATGGCAGGGAGATACGAGCTTCTTTACATAAGTATTCCGGTAGTAATTATTGCCTATCTATATGCTAATAAATTTACGATTGCTGGAATGGGTGAAGACTTTTCCATTAATCTTGGACTAAATCACAAAAGAGTGGTGAATATAGGATTAATCATCGTTGCACTAGTATCTTCTGTTGTATTACTGACAGTAGGAATGATTCCATTTCTTGGCCTAATTATTCCAAATATTGTTTCTTTATACCGAGGAGATAATTTAAAAAACAGCTTAACGCATACAGCATTACTTGGCGCAGTATTTGTATTATTCTGTGATATTCTGGGTAGAGTGATTATTTATCCATATGAAATTTCGATTGGTGTGATGGTTGGAGTCATCGGAAGTGGTATCTTCCTGTATTTACTTTTAAGGAGAAAGACTTATGAAGCAGCCTAAGATAAAACTTATTGTACTGGCCATTATAGCGATTCTACTAATTACTATATTCATGTTAATCAAAGTCAGTAGCAATAATTGGGAATACGTCATTCCACGCAGAGCCATAAAAATTGTAGCCATTCTTTTAACTGGTGGCTGCATTGCCTTTACTTCGATGGTATTTCAAACCATTACAAATAACCGAATATTAACGCCAAGTATTTTAGGGTTAGATTCCCTTTATCTATTTATTCAAACCGCTGTTGTTTTCCTTTTTGGCTCAAGCACGATGACGATGATGAATAGCAACATAAACTTCTTAGTGTCTGTTGTATTAATGGTTCTTTTTTCAAGTATCCTTTATAAGCTTTTCTTTAATAGAGAAGACCAAAACATTTTATTATTACTGTTAATTGGAATTGTAATGGGGAGCTTTTTCTCTAGTGTTTCATCCTTTATGCAAGTATTAATTGATCCAAATGAGTTTCTGATTATTCAAGATAAAATGTTTGCAAGTTTTAATAATATAAATACCAATATTTTAACGATCAGTCTTATTATTGTAGCAGTAGTGTCTATCTATGTTACAAGATATAGTCGCTTCTTTGACGTCATGTCTTTAGGAAGAGATCAGGCTATTAACTTAGGGATTGATTATGAGAAGGTAGTGCGCAATATGTTAATTGTAGTATCTATCCTTGTATCTGTTGCGACGGCATTAGTTGGTCCAATTACCTTTCTCGGGTTACTGGTTGTCAACTTAGCTCGTGAGTTTTTGAAAACATATAAGCACAGTACCTTGATTACTGGATCTATTCTATTGAGCATTATTTCTTTAGTTGGTGGGTTACTGATTGTAGAACGAGTATTTACATTTTCAACAACTATCAGTGTGATCATTAACTTTGTAGGTGGAGTGTATTTTATCTATTTATTACTAAAGGAGAGAAGAGCATGGTAGAGGTAAAGAACATTACGAAACAATATGGTGGGAAAAAAGTGCTTGATAATGTTTCTCTTTCTGTAGAAAAAGGAAAAATCACTTCTTTTATTGGACCGAATGGCGCTGGGAAAAGTACATTGCTTTCTATTATTAGTCGCTTAATTAAAGCAGACAGTGGAGATGTCATTATAGATGGCCAGCATATTGATAAAGCAAAAAGCAATGACCTTGCAAAGAAAATTTCTATATTAAAACAAGCAAACAATATCAATCTTCGCTTAACAATAAGAGAGCTTGTAAGCTTTGGGAGATTTCCTTATTCACAAGGAAAACTGACAGATTTAGATGAAAAAATGGTAGATGAAGCCATTAAGTATATGGAATTAGAGGATATGCAGCATAAATACTTAGATCAGCTAAGCGGTGGACAAAAGCAAAGAGCTTATATCGCAATGGTAGTTGCCCAAGATACAGAATATATCCTTTTGGATGAACCGCTAAATAATTTAGATATGAAGCACTCTGTGCAAATTATGAAAGTGCTAAGAAGATTAGTAGAAGAGCTGGGAAAAACGGTAGTAATTGTTATCCATGATATTAATTTTGCATCTGTTTATTCAGATAATATCGTAGCATTAAAGAATGGCAAAATCGTCAATGATGGACCAGCTAAAAAGATAATCAATCGAAAAGTATTAAAAAGCATTTATGAAATGGATATGCAAATTGAGGAAATTAATAATCAACGAATATGCGTTTATTTTGCATAGAAAAAGATTCTGCCTATTGATAAATGATTGGTTCATTGTAGAAAAGAAGCTAATGGTGGAAGAAAAATAGAAAGGGGGCAGTGTAATTATGGCTGACTTAACTAAGTCCCTTCGCCAGAAGAAACCATAATAACACTACCATTAGAATTAGCAAAATCCCTAATCATTCTAGGAAAATGAGGAAGGAAAGATGCTAATAATACCTTATCATAGGGTATTCTGTCTTTAAATGCAATGTATTCAATTTAATTTATATATTAAATTTATAGAGGTGTTTATCGAATGAAGAAAAAGCTTTCCCTATTATTATTAACATTCGTTCTTGCAGTATTAGCTGCATGTGGCAATACAGAAAAATCAAATGCAGAAGCAGATTCAAGTAAGAATAGCGAAGAGCCGGCAGAAATTAAAGTAACCCATGAATTAGGGGAAGACACAGTTCCGGTCAATCCTAAGAAAGTTGTAGCTTTTGATTTTGGAGTTTTAGATACATTAGAAAAATTAGGAATAGAAGTAGCGGGTGTTCCACAAGCAAACATTCCCCCATATCTTTCTAAATATGAAGATTCAAAGTATGCAAATGTAGGAAGTTTAAAGGAACCAGATTTTGAAGCAATTAGTGAATTATCACCAGATGTTATTTTTATCTCTGGAAGACAGTCAGCTGCTTATGAAGAATTGAAAAAAATTGCTCCAACTGTATATGTCGGTGTTGATACAACAGACTATATGAATTCATTTAAGCATAATATGAATCTTATTGGCGATATTTTTGATAAGAAACAAGAAGTGGCAGATGAACTAGCAAAAATTGAGGAGGATATTGCTGCCATTAATGAAAAAGCAAAAACGATAGATGGTAAATCATTAATCGTATTAGTAAATGACGGAAGCTTAAGTGCTTATGGGAAAAACTCTCGGTTCGGGATTATTCATGATGTATTAGGCTTAGCTCCAGCAGATGAAAATATTGAGGCATCTACACATGGACAAAAGGTTACATTTGAATATCTAGCAGAAAAAAATCCAGCTTACTTATTTGTCATTGATAGAGGAGCAGTTGTTGGTGGAGAATCTTCAGGTGAGAAGACGCTTGATAATAAGTTAGTAAATGGCATTGATGCAGCTAAAAATGATCATATTATCTATCTAGATCCAAATTACTGGTACCTATCAGGCGGAGGACTGCTATCAACAAGTGAAATGGTAAAAGAAATTTCAGAAGCGATTTCAGAATAAAGAAGGAGAATCCAGTAAGTATGCTACTTGCTGGATTCTTTTTTGTGTAAGGATAAAACAATTTTGCAAGGATATAGAACCATTTTCAAAAGATAAAAATGCTAGCTGATAGTTGCTTTTTTAGCGACTTCCATCCAAAATAAAAGAAAGATGGGAAGATTTCATCGAATAGGAGGATCTACATTTTATGACGATTAGATTTGGAATCATCGGCACGAATTGGATTACAGAATCTTTTATTGAGGCGGCTAGTGAAATAGCAGACTTTCAATTAACAGCGGTATATTCTAGAACGGAAGATAAAGCAAAAACGTTTGCTGATAAGTATCGGGCAGATTATACATACACAGATTTAGAAGAAATGGCAAAAAGCGATACAATCGATGCTGTATATATTGCTAGTCCTAATGCCTATCATGCAGAACAGGCTATCGTTTTTTTGAAAAATAAAAAGCATGTTTTAACAGAGAAAGCGATGGCTTCTAATGCACGTGAAGTGAGACAGATGATGGAGGTTGCCAAGGAAAATAATGTCTTATTAATGGAAGCATTAAAAACAACTTTCCTTCCTAACTTTCAAGTTATTCAAGAGAATTTACATAAAGTCGGAAAAATCCGTCGTGCTTTTGTAAGCTATTGTCAGTATTCTTCACGATATGATGCTTATAAAGAAGGAACGGTATTAAATGCATTTAAGCCAGAATTATCAAATGGATCACTAATGGATATTGGTGTTTATTGTCTTTATCCAATGGTACTTCTTTTTGGAAAGCCAATGGAAGTAAAAGCAAATAGTTTCTTATTAGATTCAGGGGTAGATGGAGAAGGAAGCATCATTTTAAGCTATTCTGATATGGATGTACTATTGATGTATTCAAAAATAACGAATTCCTATATTCCATCCGAAATTCAAGGGGAAGAAGGAAACATATTAATTCAACAATTCAGCACACCTACAAAGGTAGAATTTATCCCGCGTAAAGGGGAAAAAGAGGATTTGACGGTTTCACAAAAGCCAGCTTCGATGTATTATGAGGCGAAGGAATTTATTGAATTGATTAAAGCGGGGAAAATAGAATCTTCTGTGAACACTTATGATGTTTCTTTAACGGTTATGGAAATTATGGACGAGGTAAGAAAGCAAACAGGAGTTGTTTTTCCAGCAGATAAACAGTAAATAAGCAAATAAATCTAGTCATTCATAAGGAGAGAAGATTCATGACATTATATGGTGCGATTGAAGCAGGCGGAACAAAATTTGTCTGTGCAGTAGGAGATGCAAAAGGGGAAATTAAAGAACGAATTTCCATTCCAACGACGACCCCTGAAGAAACAATGCCAGAGGTAATTGCCTTTTTTAAAAGGTTTCCTATTGAAGCAATTGGAATCGGGTCATTTGGTCCAATTGATGTGGATAAAAATAGTCCTACTTATGGAAATATCACAACTACGCCTAAACTAGCTTGGAAGGACTATTCATTATTAAAAGCAATAGAGGATGAATTTTCTGTTCCAACTGGTTTTAATACAGATGTAAATGTTGCTGCGCTAGGAGAGGCAAAGTTAGGTGCTGCTAAAGGAGTAGATAATTGTTTATATATTACCATTGGTACAGGCATTGGTGCTGGTGCGTATGTTAATGGCGAATTATTGCAAGGTTTGACACATCCAGAAATGGGACATATTTTAGTCAGAAGACATCCAGAAGATATGTACAAAGGGAGATGCCCCTACCATGCAGATTGTTTAGAAGGGTTAGCTGCAGGACCAGCAATTGAAGAAAGATGGGGCGAGAAGGCTATTCATTTAAGTGACAAGGAAAGTGTATGGGAAATGGAGGGCTATTATATTGCACAGGCACTCATGCAATATATCCTTATTCTATCCCCTAAAAAAATCATCCTTGGCGGAGGTGTTATGAATCAGGAGCATGTGTTAACACATGTATATCGCCATTTGAGCGAACTTTTAAATGGGTATGTTTCCTATCCAGAAGTCCAAGACAAGATGAATGAATATATTGTTAGACCAGGATTAGGAGATAATGCCGGCATCACAGGAGGGCTACTTCTCGCAGAAAAAGTATTGAAAGAAAGTAAGGCAGAAGTTAACTAAATAAGTTAATTTAGTAGACCATTTAAAGGAGGAATCTTTTAGATGGTCTTTTTTGTGTCTATGTGCAAATGTCTTTTTTAAAATATGAACGAACTATTTCCTAACCTTTAACAATCCATTAAATAGGAAGGTAAGCTATTGCTTCTATTAGTAAAAGCGGCTTTAATTAGTAAAAAGCAGATAAAATAGGAGAGTACTTATGGATATTTTAGTAATAGAAGATAATAAAAGTGTTTGTTCCATGCTGGAAATGTTTTTTATGAAGGAGGGCTTTCAGGTAACCTTTCTTTCTAACGGCTTGGAAGGATATAAACATTTGAAGCAAAATAAATATGATATGATTATTTTAGACTGGATGCTTCCAGATTTAGATGGTATAACAGTTTGTCGCAAAATAAGAGAAACAGATAAAGAGACACCTATTATTATGTTAACAGCAAAGGATGGGGAATCAGATCAAGTACTTGGGCTAGAAATGGGAGCAGATGATTATGTTACAAAGCCCTTTAGTCCACTAGCCTTAATTGCAAGAATAAAGGCAATTTGGAGAAGAAAGTCTAATGAAGAAGATGGAAGCGGAAATGCAATTATTAAAGTAAATAAAGAAACGAGAGAAGTATTGATTGATGATCGACCAATATTGGGATTAACACCAAAAGAATTTGATTTACTTTCATTCTTTGTTCAGCACCCTAAACAAGTGTTTTCCAGAGAACAGATATTACAGCAAGTATGGGGATTTCAGTTTTATGGAGATGATCGTACGGTTGATGTCCATATTAAAAGACTCAGAAGAAAAATAGGAAGAGATAGTCAGCCCTTTTTACATACAGTATGGGGTGTAGGATATAAATTCGATGAAACGGTGGTAGTACATGAGAATTAAATACATCTATCAGCAGCTAATAAGTCATTTAAGTGTCATTCTGGTGGCACTATTAGTATTAAGCTTGGTTTTTTCCCATTATATAGAGAAATTAGTATTTTCGATGAAAGCAGATGAATTACAGGGCTATGGATATAATATTGTTCAAGATGTTCAAGGAGCGGATCTATGGTCTGCTTCCACGTATTCAACTTTATTACGTTATTCCGAAGAGCTGAAGGGGACAGGAATAACGATAGGCATATTTAATACACAACGAAACCGGATTTGGTCTTTCGGAAAAGATTTGGATATCAATATTACTACGGCAGAGTGGGATGAAATAAAAGACGGAAGTAGCACGGTTATTAAGCCTAGTACAAGAAGAGGAGATCAAGAGGTAGCACTTGTTGCGATTCCATACTCTGTTAATGATGTTGTTGTGGGTGGAATTATTTTAACATCTCCTCTTGTAGAATCGAAAGAAATGATTCAAGAAATTAATCGCTATTTGATTTATATTCTCTTCTTAGTTTTTGCAATTGCTTTATTAATGAGTTTCATTTTTTCAAGGGTGCATGTTAAGCGGATAAAAAAGCTCCAGGAAGCTACAAGTCATGTTGCAGAAGGGGATTATAGTGTAAAAGTATCATCCTCTACTTTTGATGAGATAGGGGAACTAGGTCAAGATTTTAATCAGATGGTAGATAGACTAAGAGAATCAAAAGAAGCAATAGATGCGTTAGAAAATCGGCGCCGACAATTTATGTCTGATGTTTCACACGAATTAAAGACTCCTTTAACAACGATAAGCGGCGTGATTGAGGGCTTAAATAATAATATGATACCAGAAAATGAGCGGGATAAAGGACTCAAACTAATTAGCCAAGAAGCAAAAAGACTTATCCGGCTAGTAAATGAAAATCTTGATTATGATAAAATTCGCTCCAATCAGATTGTTTTAATGAAGGAATTCATTTCCCTTGAAGAAGTTTTGGAGATTATTTATGAGCAGCTATCCTTTCTAGCAGAGGAAAAGGATGTAAAAATCTATGTAGAAGTCGATCACGATGCGGTAATTTATGCAGATTATGATCGTTTAATCCAAATCTTAATGAACATTACGAAGAATAGCATTCAGTTTACTGAAAATGGAAGCATTTGGCTGAGTGGCCGAATGGAATCCGACAGAACAATCATTGAGGTTAAGGATACTGGCATTGGAATAGATGCGCATGAAATAGAAAATATTTGGAAGAGATTTTATAAAGCAGATCTCTCAAGGACGAATAATCCATATGGAGAATTTGGACTTGGTTTATCGATTGTTAAACAATTAGTGCAGTTCCATGAAGGGGATATTCAAGTAACGAGTGAAAAAGGGAAAGGAACAACCTTTACCATTTTCTTTCCACTTCCACAGGAAAAGTGACGGTGCTAAATTCATTTGTATAGCATAGGCTGAATGGGGCTCATTGTTGCGAGTCACTTAAGTTCTAATATCCACTTAGCAGAAAAGCTAGAGATTAGTACTCAAAGGATATTTAGGAGGAATGGAATTGTTCCGAAATTCTTCTATGTCTTTTCAAATTTTGTTCATAATTTATTCATATATATTGGTTACTATGTATGTATAAAGACGTTAATTGAAATGAAAAGAAAATAAATTAATGGAAATAATTGTTCGAAATTAGAAATAGGAGGAGAACAAAAGATGAGTGATTATGAAAAAAGAAATGAATGGGAGAAAGAACTGCCAGAAGATAATCAACTGAACTTAAATACAGATGATTCTTCTGAAAAGAAGCAAGAACAAGCAAATGAGGAGGAGCCAAAACTTAAAGAGGAAACAGATATGCGACAAGAATCAGAACAGCCTATTTTATCTTCTGATATAGATGAACATATCCGTCTTGATAAAGAAGAGATGGAGGAAGTGAAAGCTACGGAACAAGCAATCGCAAGTTCAACTGAAGAAGGTAGAACAGAAAGAGCCCAATTCAATAGTAAAAAAGGTAATTCAAAAGCAAAAGGTTTCTTCTCTTTGTTGGCAGCAGGTATAGTAGGTTCCGCCTTAACTTTTTTTACAATTCCATATACTGATTTGTACAATGATTCTTATGATAAGCTGGAAAAGCAAGTGTCTGACCTTTCTACTAAAGTGGAAAGCAAGCAAACAGGAGCCATTACAGCCAATACAACAGCCAATACAACAACTAGTGATGGGACAGTAGCTATTGCTGATATGGTAGAAGCTTCTTCTAAAGCAATCGTTGGAATTGAAAACCTTCAACAGCAACAGTCAAATCCATTTTCAGAAGAATCCAGTGATGTGGAGTCTGGGTCAGGTTCTGGCATAATTTTCAAAAAGGATGATCAGTATGCATATATTGTAACAAATAACCATGTTATTGAAGGGGCAAATTCATTAGAAATCTCTCTATATAGTGGAGAGAAAACGGATGCAAAATTGATTGGCGCAGATGCTTTAACCGATTTAGCTGTCGTAAGAATTGATGCCAAATATGCAACAGATGTCATTAATTTTGGAGATTCTTCTACACTAAGACCTGGAGATCAAGTATGGGCAATTGGTAATCCCCTTGGCTTAGAGCTATCTAGAACGGTAACACAAGGAATTGTTAGTGCGGTAGAACGAAGCATAACGGTTAATACATCTGCAGGCGATTGGGAATTCAATGTAATCCAAACAGATGCAGCGATAAATCCTGGTAATAGCGGAGGAGCTCTTATTAATTCTTCAGGAGAGGTAATAGGGATTAACAGTTTAAAAATTGCTGATTCTGGTGTAGAAGGATTAGGATTCGCAATCCCAAGTAATGATCTTATACCAATAGTAAATGATATTATTGAAAAAGGAAAAGTAGAGCGACCATATCTTGGGGTAGGATTAGCGAGCTTAGAGGAAGTTCCTAGAATGTATTTACAAGACCTACCAAACGAGGTTTCAGAAGGAGTAATGATTACAAATATTGATTCGAATTCTGCTGCTGCAGAGGCGGGCTTAAAAGTACAAGATGTGATTGTCTCTATTGATGGGAAAAAAATCACGAATTCAACCGATTTGCGTAAATATCTTTACACAGAAGTGAAAGTAGGAGACAAAGTCGAGTTAGAATTCTATAGAGATGGTAAATCGCAAAAAGTGGAATTAACATTAACAAGTAATAATACAACAAGTTAATCGACACGTTTCATGTGAAACATAAAAAAATTGTCGAAAAAATTCCATCTTATTTTAAAGGTAGGATGGAATTTTTTTAAATCTGTTAATAATTTCGTCATAATTATATGATAATATAATGTAAGAGTTATAATGGGGATATGCTCGTTATATCCAAAATTTTGTGCAGAGAGGATTTTAGCTTAATATGAAAAATAAAAAGGTTCTTATTCCTATTTTAGCGGTAGTACTAGTAGCGTTAATAATAGGAGCGGTTTATTTAACACAGCGAAGTGAAACGGTTGCAACAGTAGATAAGGAAAAAATTACGCAAGAACAATTAAATGAAGAGCTAAATAAGCAATATGGCGCAAGTGTATTAAGTATGATGATTTCTAATAAAGTTGTAGATCTGGAAGCTGATAAGGAAAAAGTGAAAGTAACTGATAAAGAAATCCAAGCAGAATTGGATAAGATGGTTGAACAATACGGTGGACAAGATACCTTTAATACATTATTAGCTCAAAATGGATTAACAGAAGATGTGTTTAAAGAGCAAATTGAGCAAAATTTAAAAGTAACAAAAATTCTTGAGCCTTCTATCGAAATCACAGATGATGAGATTAAAACATACTTTGAAGACAATAAAGAAAGTTTAGACACACCAGAGCAAGTAGAAGCAAGCCATATTTTAGTAGAAGATGAAGAAACAGCTAAAGAAGTGAAGAAGAAGCTAGATGAAGGTGGAGACTTTGCTGAATTAGCGAAAGAATATTCAACCGATACACAAACAAAAGAGAGTGGTGGAGAATTAGGTTATTTCTCTTCAGGACAAATGGTTGAAGAATTTGATAAAGCTGCTTTCGCTATGGATGTAGATGAAATTAGTGATCCAGTGAAAACAGATTATGGATATCATATTATTAAAGTTACTGGCAAACAAGAAGCAAAAGAAGCAACATTAGAAGAGTCAAAAGATCAAATTAAAGAAACATTATTAGATCAAAAAGTACAAGAGCAAGCTAGCACTTGGTTATCGGAGGCAACTGCAAAATATAAGATTGAAAATAAATTAGAAGCTGATGCTGAGTAAATAAAGAGGTTGTGACATAAGTGTCCTAGCCAAAAATTAGAGCCAAACAATTACACGAAAATTTTCGTATAGTTGTTTGGCTTTTTTATGAGCTTTTTTTAATAAAGTGGACTAATATCAACATTCGCAGGCAGCTCAAATGGGTTCTTACCATTGATATGATCAAAAAATAATATCCCATTTAAATGATCTATTTCATGCTGAAAAACGATTGCTTCATAATCCTTCAATTTAATTTTTACTTCTTCCCCATTAATAGTATAAGCTCGAACGGTTATTCTTCGGTAGCGCGGAACATAGCCTACGATTGGTCGATCAATGGAAAGGCAGCCTTCGCTTTCCGGTATAAAGGTCATGGCAGTAGAATGACTAATTATTTTTGGATTAATGAGCATAAATTCCAACGGTTCGCCATGTTCTTGTTTTATATATGCGGCAAACATTCGTTTATTTAATCCAATTTGATTAGCTGAGAGGCCAACACCAGCCCGTAATTGATATTTTTCTGATAGGACAGGATCCTGACTATTTTTCAAGTATTGCAACATGCATTCAAGCTCTTCTCGATCCTCTTTCGTAGGAGGAATCGTAACTTCTTTTGTTTTTTCCCGAAGGATGGGGTCGCCTTCTCTTACGATATCCTCCATTTTTATGATGTAATCTTTTGTAAATTTACTCATGTAATAACTCATCTCCACAAATATTGTATATAAGTAAAATAGCAGAAGGTAGTTAGTATGTCTATTCGTAAAGCATATAAGTAGGTAAATTTGAGTTTTTTGATGGAAAGGTTCTAGCAACAAAACGGTGATAATTTTAGTAGAAAGCTTACATATAAAACAATGAACAGGAAAGGATATAAAAGATATAAAATAATTATCTAAAATGGAAAGGAAGAATAAAATGAAAAAAATGATGCTAATAATGCTAGCTTTTGTAGTAGCATTAACAGGCTTTGGTTCATTGACTAGTGCAGCTCCATCCCCGGCAACACCAGACAAAAAGGAAATATCTCAAGAAGATACACAGTTTTTAAAAGAAATGGCAAAAAGTCTTGGCATTAAAACAGAAGGAAAAGATCCTATTGCAATAAAAAAAGAAATTCATGAGGTATTAATAAAGAAAGAGGCAGAAAAATTAGGAATCAAAACAGAAGGAAAAGATATACAAAAGATAGCGATGGAAGTACATACTGCTCACTTAAAGGAAGAAGCAAAATCGCTTGGAATTAACACAGAAGGAAAAGATGGCAAAACATTGATGAAAGAAGTATTTGAGGCGAAAATTTCGAAAAAGGCTAAAGAGTTAGGAATCGATACAAAAGGAAAGAATATGCAGAAATTGGGTAAAGAGGTTCACGAAAAAATGATTATGGTGGAAGCAGAAAAGCTGAAGATCAAAACAGAAGGAAAGGATTTAAAGCAAATTGCTGATGAGATAAGAGATTCACAAATTATTAGTAAAGCGAAAGAGCTAGGGCTAGATACGAAAAATAAGGAGCCAAAAGAATTATTAAAGGAAATGATGATTAAGCATCCTGAGGAAGTGAAAAAGTTAAAGCTATTTCCATCATATGGGCAACATTTCATGTTTAAAAAGCACCATAAAATGAAACGAGAAGACTAAAAATCAAGCGGAAAAATCACTTATAATGTCAGGTGGTTTTTCTTTTTTATTTATACGTTCTATATATTGAACATATAAACAGGTTACAATTTTTCAAAATTTGGGAAAAGAATAGAAAAAACCAATAATATACAATGTTTGGGCAAAAGGATATTTTCTCCAAAAAAATAGGAAAGGTGACTAAGTGTTCAATATATTGAAATGAATCCTTTGACCTATTAACATACAGAGTTTTGAAACGTTTTATCTATTTTTCAAAAAAAAATAGATAAATACATGTTATTTTCCTGAAGGATTAGTATGCTTAAATTAGCAGACTTAATCAGTAATAATTTATTAATTGAAAATTTACACAAAAATTTTCATAGAAATAGGAAGTAATTATTTAAGGGAAAGAAATCTGTTAAGTACCTGCAGTAAAATGGGAGTAATAGGAGGAATAAAGATTGAAACAATATTCCAAACTACGAATTACGGAAAAAGATGATAATATTTATAAGGCACTGTGTGATTTGTATAAGGAAAAAGGGGAAAAAGTAGGGATTGGACCTACTGAGATTGGAATAAGAGTTGGAAGAGATTCTTATGATGCTTCTGCGTATTGCAATGCATCTTTAAAAAAGCTAATTCATTTCAAAAAAATAGAAAAAGTAGATAGTGGAAAATACATACCAATCGATTAAAAACAGCTGTAGGAAAAACGAGTAAGAGGGAATTTTTCTTAAAAGGGTACCATGGGATAATTGGAGGCGTTATTATTCATAATTTATGGATAATCTCATCGACAACGTTCTTAGAGTGGTAACCTAATTAAGGGGAATTCTTTTTTGTTTTTTGGGAAATTAATCTAACTAGAAAGTTGCTAAGTATGTATTTTTTTGTAAATAAAAAATGATGAAATACAACAAAAAATGATTGCATGTTATACAAAGTATTGTATAATAATTGGGTAAAAGTAAACTTTAAGTTTATAAATACCAAACTTTTGTGTCTTTGTGTTTACTATTTCTAAACAAAAAGTAGGTTGAATGATGGAAATTGGCAAAAAAATAAAAAATTTACGGTTGAAAAAAGGACTTACACAAGAAGAATTAGGGGAACGAACGGATTTAAGTAAAGGGTATATATCCCAGCTAGAGAGAGATTTAAGTTCTCCTTCTATTGAAACGTTTTTTACTATTTTAGAAGTATTAGGATGTACACCAAAAGAATTCTTTGATGATGATGAACGAAAGCAAAAAGTTATATATACAGAGGACGATATCACCGATTTTTTTGATGAGGAAAAAGGCTATCGCATTCAATGGCTAGTACCAGAATCGAATGAAAAGGAAATGGAACCAATCCGGTTATTCTTTTATCAGCATGGAGAATTTAAACAATTTGAACCATCTCTATCGGAAACATTTGCCTATGTAGTGGAAGGCGAAGTATTGCTTAAATTAGGAAAGCAAGAGTATAAGGCAAAAAAAGGGGAATCTATTTATTATCATGCTACAGAAGAACACCAACTAGTGAATTTAGCAGATGGTGTAACAGAATTGATTCTCGTAGTTACCGAATCTTACTTATAAGGAAGGATTTTTTTGCTAATAAAATACTGTTTACTTTAGATTTAGCTGCTTTGTAAACAGAGGGAGCTTTAAAGACGATAAAGGGCTGTCAACAGCAATCTTACAAAATAATAGATAAAGAGGAGGATATTATGTCTGAGCAGCATATTATTCGATTTGAAAATGTAACAAAAAGTTATGATCAAGATACAACTGTTCTAAAGAATGTAAGCTTTGAAATTGAAAGAGGTAAATTTTATACCTTGCTTGGACCATCTGGCTGCGGGAAAACGACTGTTTTACGGTTAATTGCCGGATTTATGGAACCTACAGATGGAAATATTTACTTTAATGGGAAGCAGATTAATAAAATTCCAGCCAATAAGAGACAAGTAAATACAGTTTTTCAGGATTATGCGCTTTTCCCCCATTTAAATGTATTTGAAAATGTGGCCTTTGGTCTGCGCATAAAAAAATGGAAGAAGCAAGTAATTGAAAACAAGGTGAAAGAAGCGCTTCGTTTCGTCAATTTAGAAGGCTATGAGAATAGAGAAATCAGTGAAATGTCTGGTGGGCAGAGACAACGTGTTGCTATAGCTAGGGCCATTGTAAATGAACCAGAGATTATTCTTCTAGATGAACCATTATCCGCATTGGATTTGAAGCTTCGCACGGAAATGCAGTATGAACTTAGAGAATTACAAAGAAGATTAGGTATTACCTTCATCTTTGTTACACATGACCAAGAAGAAGCATTGGCGATGTCGGATGAAATCTTCGTTTTAAACAAAGGACGAATCGAGCAAAGTGGAACACCAATAGATATTTATGATGAACCAATTAATCGCTTTGTTGCAGATTTTATCGGTGAATCCAATATTGTTCCTGGATTGATGAAAAAAGATTTTATTGTCCATTTTGGAAGCAAAACGTTTGATTGTGTGGATGGTGGATTTAATGAAAATGAAGCAGTGGAAGTAGTAATTCGCCCCGAGGATTTAGAAATTTCATCTGTTGAGGCAGGAAAGCTAAAGGTAAAAGTAGACTCTCAATTATTTAGAGGAGTCCATTATGAGATTTGTGGCTATGATGAAGACGGAAATGAGTGGCTTGTCCATTCCACAAAGAAAGCTACTGTTGGAACCGAAATTGGTCTTTACTTTGAGCCAGAAGCCATTCATGTTATGCGACTAGGAGAAACAGAGGAAGAATTTGATAAGCGACTAGAAGCGTATGAGGGTGTAGTCAATGAAAAGTAATACAAAATGGTATACTGTCCCATATTATCTTTGGATTGCACTCTTTGTCATTGCCCCAGTTGCACTGGTTGTCTATTATTCATTCTTTGATATTGAAGGGGCATTTACGTTTGAAAATTATCAGAAGTTCTTTACACCTGTTTATTTAAAGATGACATTAAGTTCCTTTTGGTATGCATTTTTAATCACATTCTTTTCCTTGCTAATTGCATATCCTACCGCTTATTTATTGACGAAAACAAAGCATAAGCAATTATGGCTGTTATTAATTATATTACCTTCCTGGATTAATCTTTTATTAAAAGCTTATGCTTTTTTAGGGATATTTGGAACACATGGTGCAGCAAATCAAATGCTGGACTTTCTGGGAATAGGCGAGCAACAGCTATTATTTACAGACTTTAGTTTCCTATTTGTAAGTGTATATATATTTATACCTTTTATGATTCTTCCTATTTTTAATGCATTAGAGAAGTTAAATCCTAGCCTAGTTGATGCTTCCCAGGATTTAGGAGCATCTTCTTGGACGACGTTTAAAAAGGTAATATTCCCACTTACAATAAATGGAGTGAAATCAGGGTGCCAAGCTGTATTTATTCCGGCTTTATCACTATTTATGATTACACGCCTAATTGCAGGTAATCGTGTGATTACATTAGGAACTGCAATAGAACAGCATTTCCTTATTACACAAGATTGGGGAATGGGTTCAACAATTGCTGTATTTTTGATTATTAGCATGATTATTATCATGGTTCTTACAGGGAACAGAAAGAGAGGGGTATAAAAATGAAAAAGCTATCAAAATTATCTGTTCTCTATTTATGTATTGTTTTTGTCATTTTATATGCTCCAATCTTTTATTTAATCTTCTATTCCTTTAATAGTGGAGGAACCATGCATGATTTCGATTCCTTTACATTTGATTGGTATAAAGAACTATTTCAGGATACAAGATTACTAGTGATCGTTTTAAATACGATAATAATTGCCCTTTTATCTGCAGCAATTTCAACCATTATAGGGGTACTTGGAGCGATTAGTATTTCCATGATGAGGAAAAAGGGTCTTCGAAATTCTATTTTATCCTTAAATAATGTTCTAATAGTAAGTCCAGACGTTATTATTGGTGCGTCTTTCTTAATTTTCTTTACTATCATTGGAATTAAACTAGGTTTCTTTTCCGTACTATTATCACATATTGCCTTCTCGATTCCGATTGTTGTCATTATGGTATTACCAAAGCTAGAAGAAATGAGCCCAACTTTAGTTGATGCAGCATTAGATCTTGGAGCAAGTTGGAAGGATGTTCTTACAAAAGTTATCATTCCTTATATCTCACCGGGGATATTTGCTGGATTCTTTATGGCGTTGACATACTCCTTAGACGATTTTGCTGTAACATTCTTTGTAACTGGTAATGGATTTACGACGCTGTCTGTGGAAATCTACTCTTTAGCAAGAAGAGGTATTTCTTTAAATATAAATGCATTATCAACCTTGTTATTCTTATTCACGCTGCTTCTTGTAATTGGCTATTATTTCATTACGCAACGTGTCAATAAAGCTTCGCAAGCGGGGGTGAGAAAATGAAGTCTCTAATTCGCGGATTAATTACTATCTTTGCACTGTCTTTCATTCTTTTATTTATTGTTAATCAATTAAATTCAAGCAGAGGGTATACAAGTGGTAATACATTGACAGTATATAACTGGGGAGATTATATCGATGCAGATTTAATTACTAAATTTGAAGAAGAAACAGGAATTAAGGTTATCTATGAAACCTTTGATTCCAATGAAGCGATGATGACAAAAATTCAGCAGGGAGGAACAAGCTATGATATTGCGATTCCCTCTGAATATATGATTGATAAAATGAAGGAAGAGGATTTATTAATTCCGATTGACCATGCTAAAGTTCCTAATTTGAAAAACATAGATAGTCGATTTATGAATCTATCCTTTGATCCAGACAATAAATTTTCGATTCCGTACTTTTGGGGAACAGTTGGAATTGTCTATAATCCAACGATGCTTGGTGGAAAAGAAATTACTTCTTGGAATGATTTATGGGATAAAGATTTAAAAAATGAAATTATGCTTATAGATGGTGCCCGTGAAATTATGGGGATGAGCTTAAATAGCTTGCATTACTCTTTAAATGATAAAGATCATGAGCATTTGAAGGAAGCAAAGGAAAAATTAGATATGTTAACGCCGAATGTAAAAGCGATTGTTGGAGACGAAATTCGAATGCTCATTGAAAATGAAGAAGCATCTATCGGTGTCTTATGGTCTGGAATGGCAGCTGAGATTATGTGGGAAAATGAAGAGGTAGAATATGTTGTTCCAGAAGAAGGCTCTAATCTTTGGTTCGATAATATGGTTATTCCCAAAACGGCAAAGAATGTGGATGGAGCTCATCAGTTTATTAATTTTATGCTGGATGCCCAAAACGCTGCGCAAAATACAGAATATGTTGGCTATTCAACCCCAAACAAGGCAGCGATGGAATTTTTGCCAGAAGACATTACTGGGGATGAGCGCTTCTATCCTGATGAAAAAATGACTTCAAAATTAGAAGTGTATGAGAACCTAGGTCATCGTTCATTAGCGGAGTATAATGATTTATTCCTAGAGTTTAAAATGCATCGAAAGTAAATAATGGAAAGAAAACAGTTCGCTAAACTATAGTGAACTGTTTTTTACTTCTAAAGGGATGTTAATCTGTATCCCCTTTATGTGAAAACAGCTTATTAAACAATTTCTCTACATTTTTGTATGCAACCTGACTATACGGAAAATACTAACGGAAAACAAGGTGGGTTATAAAATGAAAAAAATAATATGGTTCTTGTGTTTTCTTTCCTTTCCGTTAGGGATTTCCGCACAAGAGGTGGATTCCTCTAAGAATCAAGTGAGAAAGGAACTTGCAATCGTTATTGATGATTTTGGTAATAATATGAAAGGAACAGATGAGATGCTCAACTTACCTGTTCCCATTACGGTTGCTATTATGCCTTTTCTTTCCACAAGTAAAGAAGATGCTATTCGTGCACATAAAAAGGGACATGAAGTAATTGTTCATCTGCCATTAGAACCGAAAAAAGGAAAAAAAAGCTGGCTTGGACCTGGTGCTATTACAACAGATTTATCAAATGAGGAAATTAGAAAGCGAGTTAAGGGTGCTATAGAAAGCATTCCTTATGCAGTGGGAATGAATCATCATATGGGGTCAAAGGCAACGGAAGATGAAAGGGTAATGAGAATTATCCTAGAGGAGTGTCATAAGCATAATCTTTACTATTTAGACAGTAAGACAACAAATAAAAGTGTTATAAAAGAGTTAGCAGAGGAACTCCATGTACCTTATTTAGAAAATGATCTCTTTTTTGATCATATTTACACAAATCAGCATATTGCTAAACAAG
Organism: Bacillus sp. 522_BSPC; assembly: GCF_001076885.1. GTDB lineage: Bacteria > Bacillota > Bacilli > Bacillales > Cytobacillaceae > Niallia > Niallia hominis. The sequence goes on along the minus strand of NZ_JVDT01000037.1, from coordinate 3,620 downwards.
CTAGTAGGTTAGCCAAAAGGCTAGATAAGGAGCAGGAGTTTATTGCTATTGGCCATGTAGGAATCTCTGGTCCTTCTGTAGTAAGTGTTTTAAAAGAATACATTCCAGTCTATCAAAAGGATGCTGATATTGTACCGCTTTCTACACTAGTAGAAGGCTATGAACTGCTTGATACTGATTTACCATAAGAAAAAGAGCAAAATCATCACGCTATATCGAAATCGATATATAACGCTGATTTGTACTCTCTTAATTAGATTAAACTATGAAACGGGTTTCATAACAATAGCTGTTTTTGAAAAAAATGACAAAATACATGTTGCTTTATAGAAAAAGGAGACAGACCGTTTTTCTAGTCTGCCTCCTTCTTTGCAATGTATTAATTATTTAGAGAATTATCATCATTTGGTTTTTGGATAGATGTTTGATCGATTTTTGTATCTAGTTTATCCAATCTTTTTTTGGCAAAGTCTTTGCCTCCGAGACCAAATGCTAATCCAAATGCTAAAGCAAGTCCGCCTAGGATTAGGATAAAGGCAGAATTCACAATAGAAGATGCTACCCCTAATTGGTCAAGTGCCATAAAAACGGAAATGGTAATGATCGCATATTTTGCAATTACCGGTAAAAGCTTGAAGTGAGCGCCTTGTAAAACACTGCTTAACAATTTCTGGACAAGATAGCCTAACCATAAGCCTACGCCAATGATTACTATTGCAGCGAGAACCATTGGTAAATAAGCAATAACAGCAGTTGATAAGGTTACTAAAAATTCTAGTCCTACTATATTTAATGCCTGTACTGCTAATAAGAAAACAATCAGGATTTGTACGATAGAACCAATAATATTTGAAATACTAGTATTAGGGTTAATTCCCATTTTTCGTACATAAGTATCTAGACTAAGCTTTACCAATAAGGTAACAACCATTTGCTTTACCCATTTTCCTATCCAAATGCCTACTAAGATGAGGATAATGGCAATAGCGATATTCGGAATCATTGTTAATATATCATTTAACATGTTAATAGCTGGCTGGGAGATTCCTTGAATATCTAACTTCTCAAGCGCTGATATAACAGTTGGGATGAGAATGAAAATAAATACAATGTTGCCAATAACAGAAGATAGGCTTACATTCTCTAAAAGCTTGCTTATGCCTAATCGATTAGCTAAAGAATCTGTACCAATTGTTTGTAAGAAGTTTGTTAGAATGGTACGAACAATCTTTGCAACAAACCAACCGACTAAGACGATTAGTGCAGCTGCTAGTAGCTTTGGTAAAAAGGCAAGTATGTTTTGAAGCATATTGGCAAATGGTTCGGAAACACCATATAAATTTAGTGCATCTAATACTGCAGGTAAGAATAACAATAGGACTAAGTAGAAAACAATATTTGCGACTTTATCCATTATATTTTGCGGGTTATTCTTTTCTGTAAGATTCCATTTTTGCAGTTTCTCATGGACCTTTAAGGTAGATCCTGTTTTTTTAATAAGGAATTTTAACCCAGTTGCGATGATCCATGCTACCACAAGAATCAATCCGGCTTTTAGAATATTAGGAATAGCTCCAAGTATAGAGGACAGCATATTCACTAATGGAGAAGTAATAGCCGTTAAATTTAAAATATTAAAGAATAGGGAAAAGACGAAAACCAATAACAAGTAAAACACGATTTTACTAATAATTTTTTCAGATGAATATTTTCGTGGTTTTCCTTCTGGGAAAATTTTATCATCCAATTTTGTTTTCTGTAGTCCTTTATATAGGGCTTTTTCAATAATTTTAGCAACAATCCACCCTATGATTAAAACAACCACAGCTAAAATAAAATCTGGTAGCTTGTCCCAAAAGGAATTCCAATTCCAATTATAGTTCATATCCTTCACTCCTTGTTTTTAATTTATACTACTAATACCCAGCGAGTGAAGGATTAAACGTTGTATATAATAGAGCTTCTAATCAAGAATATATATAAAAAAAGAGAAGAGCTTAATGATAGCCTTCTCATTTAGGGTGCAATATTTTTTGTTAATAGGTTTATTTTAGGGCTTTTTCTTCAAAATCATAAAGGCAATCATTACTACCTACCATGATTAGAATATCTCCTTTAAGGATTACTTCATTTGCCGATGGAGAGACGATTGTTTCTCCTGCTCGCTGGATGCCAATAATTGTACAGCCATATTTTGCACGTACGTCTAAGTCTAAAATGGATTTATTATGTATTTTAGCTGAAGCCACCATTTCGACAATTCCGTGTTCTTTCGAAAGCTGAATATAATCAATCATACTGTCGGAAATAACGTGATGGGCAATTCTTTTTGCCATATCCTGTTCCGGATGAATCACACGGTCAGCACCAATCTTCTCTAAAACACGTTTATGATATACATCTGCTGCTTTTACCCAAACTTGGCTAATGCCCATTTCTTTTAAAAGCATAGTAGTAAGGGTGCTAGATTCTACATCATCTCCAAATGAAACAAAGGCATGATCAAAGTTTCGAATACCGATTTGTGTTAGTGATGCTTCGGTAATATTCGTCATTTGTACGCAGAGTGTAGCGAATGCTCGATATTTTTCCACTTTTTCCAACGACTGATCGATTGCTAATACTTCTGCTCCCATTTTATGAAACTCTTCTACTAAACTGCCACCAAAGCTGCCTAGTCCTATCACTACAAATTGTTTTTTCATACTTACCCTCCTAGGGATGAAAAAATACATACTTTGCCATCATTATACTTTTTTATAGAAAAGAAATAAAATAATTTTTCTTTTTTGATAGGGAAAATAGTATTGGGGAAGAGGGGTTTCCTTCCAAATAAAAACCACTTTTTCGTTAGAAAGAAAAAGTGGTTTAACTATGTTTATTCAGAAAGATACGCTGTTAACATCCATAAATGTTTCTCAATTTTGCCAATTAGATCGACTGCTAAATCATTTGTAATTACATCTTCTAATTCATCTGCATGTTCTGCTAATGCTTTTAATTGTGTGTTAATTTGGCTGTAATCTTCTACTAAAGATTTTACCATTTCGTTGGCAGTTAGTTTCTCTGTACTTTCTTTTAATGTTGAAGTTTCGATAAATTCTTGTAATGTTGAAACAGGTTTTCCACCAATTGCAAGAAGGCGTTCTGCGATTTCGTCTACTGCTTCAGCAGCCTCGTCGTACAATTCCTCAAATTTTTCATGAAGTGTGAAGAAAAAAGGCCCTTTTACATACCAGTGATGTTGATGAAGTTTTGTGTATAATACGCTCCAGTTAGCAATTTGTACGTTTAGTTCTTTTTGTAATTCAACTTTTGTTTGTAATCCCATTTTAACAAACTCCCTTCGATTGATTATATATTAATTATAACAAATATTAATTTAAAATCAATATTTATTTATAATTATTACAATTTATTTTTAAAACAAATGAAAAACGCTTGTCATCTCAATAGGTGAAGGAGGGGGTAGATTTTTACTTTTTATTTTTTGTTGTCCTATAAAAATTTATACCCCAATTAGACCGGAAAGGAAACAAAAGGAAGAAAGAATTCATTAAATGGACATATTTAAAAGAGGATGGGACAAAACTAAATAACTAATCTTTAAAGACGAACAA
>NZ_JVDT01000036.1 GCF_001076885.1 Bacillus sp. 522_BSPC | reverse complement strand
TTAAATTACATTATAGTTCGTGTTTGTTGTTGATTGAAATACTTTTGTCCCAGCCTCTTTTATAAATGCATCTAAAATCTTATCAAGTTGGTAAGATTGCTATTCAATATAGTAGCTGAAACCAATAGCTCCGGGTCCTGTATGTGTTGAAATAACAGGTGTAGTATAATCTATATCCACTTTATTAAATCCAGTGGCCTTTTCTATTGCTTCCTTCAATTTAATGGCAACTTCAAGACTACCAGCATGTGTAATTCCTACACTTTTAATTTTCTTGCCAAGACTGTCTTCTACAAATGCACCTACTAAATACTTTACTGCTTGGGAGCGACTTCTAACTTTTGCAATAGGTGTATATACACCTTCCTCAAGCGTCGCGATTGGCTTAATATTTAGTAAAGAGCCTAGAAAAGCTTTTCCTTTTCCAATTCTTCCGCCCTTCATTAAATTCTCTAATGTATCGACTACTACAAAAAGTTTCGTATGCTTTTTCACATGATTTAATCTTTGCAATATTTCCGCTACATTATGTCCATTTTGCACCATTTTTGCAGCTTCTAATACTTGAAAAGATAACCCCTTTGAAATAAACTCAGAGTCTACTACAAAGACACTCGCCTTTGTTAATTGGCTCGCACTTTTAGCTGATTCTACCGTCCCACTCATACCGCCTGTCATATGAATGGATATAATATCATACCCTTTATCAGCAAGTTCATCATATTTTTCAATGAAAGTGCCAACAGAAGGCTGTGAAGTTTTAGGCAATTCATCTGATTCCATCATTTTATCAATAAATTCAGCAGGGGTAATATCAACCCTATCCAAATATGATTTATTATTAATATAAATTGATAAAGATATTACCTCAATTTCATATTTTTCTAATATTTCCTTCGATAAATCAACTGTTGAATCTGTTACAATTTTAATTTTTTTCATTTCACACGTCCCTATTTGTCATTCATTTTTTCATTAAAACGCTTACTTTATTATACATTTATTTTTTAGGATTTTCCTATGCTCACTCTATTGATTTTATTTTTTGAGCATATACTATTCACTATACCACAAATTATACTTTTCGTAACCTGTGAATTTTATCACATATCCTTGATGTTTCTTTAAGAATAAAATATGTGTACGCATTTAGAAAATTATTTCTACTTGTCCTTGTTTCATGTTAAAAATAGTTAAAAAAATGGCCATGCATGATTAAATTTCTCACGCATGGCCATTACCGATTACTTTAGATGTTAGACGAGCAAATGAAATAAATTAGAATCTCTATTCACTTCCGTGTAAGGAAAACCTTTTTTATCCATTCTTTCAATTAGTCCTTTATAGTCATCCCTATTCTTCAGCTCTAAGCCAACAAGCGCTGGACCATTCTCTTTATTATTCTTTTTGGCATATTCAAACCGGACAATATCATCATCGGGTCCTAACACATCATCTAAAAATTCTCTAAGCGCACCTGCTCTTTGGGGGAAATTTACAATGAAGTGATATAACAATCCCTCATATAGTAGAGAACGTTCTTTAATATCCTGCATACGATCAATATCGTTATTTCCACCGCTAATTACAAGTACAATGTTTTTCCCTTTTATCTTTTCTTTATATAAATCGAGGGCAGCAACTGGCAAAGCTCCTGCTGGTTCGGCAACGATAGCATGCTCATTATATAAAGAAAGAATAGACGTACAAACTTTTCCCTCAGGCACTAAAACAATATCATCAACATAATCTCTACAGATTTCAAAATTCTTTTGTCCAACACTTTTGACTGCTGCACCATCAACAAATTTATCAATCTTATTTAGTGTTACTACCTTATTTCTAATTAAGGCTTCTTTCATCGAAGGTGCACCAGCTGGCTCCACACCAATCATTTGAGTTAATGGAGAAACGCTTTTCATGTATGTACTTAATCCTGCCATTAAACCGCCGCCACCAATGCTTGCAAAAACATAATCAATTGGAACATCAATATCATTCATCATTTCAATGGCCATCGTTCCTTGCCCTGCAATGACATTCTCATCATTAAATGGATGAATAAATGCTCTTTCTTCTGCTTCTGCACAAGCAACTGCTTCTACATAGGAATCATCAAATGTATCACCAGTTAAAATAATCTCCACATTTTCCTTCCCAAACATTTTAACCTGCGTAACCTTTTGTTTAGGCGTTGTAGCTGGCATGAAAATTTTCCCATGAACATTTAAATAACGACAAGAATATGCTACACCTTGAGCATGGTTTCCTGCACTTGCACAAACAACACCATTTTTCATTTTTTCTATTTCTAGCATCTTCATCGAATAAAATGCACCCCTTAATTTAAAGGAACGCACATGCTGTAGATCTTCCCTTTTTAAATAAACATTGCAATCATATTTTTCAGATAATCGATAATTTTTTTGTAAGGGAGTATGGGCTACTATGTCTTTAATTCCTTGGTATGCAATAATAATATCCTCCAATTGCACCCATTTTTTCATTACATTTTGTTCCATTTCCACACCCTCATTTCTAACCATTTTAATTCGTACATTATACCATGAATTTTTCGCTTTCTCCTAATAAAATTTTAAATTTTCTTTTTTTTCATATATTTTGATTGCGTAGAATTTTTCCCAATAAATTCATCGCTGTATTTGTTTGTTTTTATGGAAGTAATACCTTACAATGAAAGAATAAGGAGTGACTTTCATTTATGAATTTTTCAATAAAAGATTTTTCGCTAAAAGAAGAGATAGCCAACAGTATAACCCATGGTATTGGATTACTTATGAGCATTCCCGCTTTAGTAATGCTTATTTTAAATGCAGCTGAAACTGCTAACCCATGGAGAATTGTAAGTTTTTCCATTTTTGGTGCTTCCATGATTATCCTCTATCTATGCTCCACATTATTGCATAGTATTACCCATGAAAAAGTAAAGGATTTTTTCGAGATATTGGATCATTCATCCATCTATCTTCTAATCGCAGGAACATATACTCCCTTTGTTTTAGTTGCCATTCGTGGTAGCTTAGGCTGGACCCTTTTTGGGATTGTTTGGGCATTAGCTATTATTGGGATTGTCTTTAAATGTTACTATGTCAAAAAATATATTGTAACATCAACAATCCTCTATGTTATTATGGGCTGGCTAATTGTGATGGCAATCGTGCCACTTTATCATGCAATTGGAATGACTGGTTTCCTGTTTCTCATTGGAGGTGGCCTGCTTTATACTGTTGGTAGTGTATTTTATGTCATGCAAAAAATCCCCTACTTTCATGCCATTTGGCATATTTTTGTTTTAGCTGGCAGTGCTTTAATGTATTTTTGTGTATATCTCTATGTTTAATTAATATAAAAGATTACTACAATCTTTCTATAAGAAAAAGGAAGGCGAATTCGCCTTCCTTTTTCTTATTATTCCGCTCTTTCATAGACATAAAACACATGAGGATACAAGTTTTTGTCATTTACTATCCCTTTTTGTTCACTTACAAGTTTCCATTCATGCCAATTTAAAGCAGGAAAAAAGGTATTTCCTTCAAATTCATGGTCGATTCGTGTAATGTATAATCGGTCTGTTTCGCTTAATGTTTCTGCAAAAAGCTCAGCACCACCAATTACAAATATTTCTTCCTCCTGATGGGCTTTACTCCATTTATAAAATTCATCAATCGAATAGAATATTGTACATCCTTCACAAATATACCCTTGATTTCTCGTAATAACGACATTTTCACGATTTGGAAGATTTCTGCCGATTGAGTCCCTTGTTTTTCTCCCCATCACAATTGGATGCCCTGTCGTTATTTTTTTGAAATACTTTAAATCCTCTGGCAAATGCCATGGCAATTGATTATTCAAACCAATAACATTATTTCTATCCATTGCAACAATTAAGGAAATCATACACTGACCACCCCTTTAATATGGGGATGTGCTTCATAATTAACGATTTCAAAATCTTCATATTTAAAGGAAAAAATATCTTTTACGTCTTTATTCATTTTCAACTGTGGTAATGTCTTTGGATCTCTCGTTAACTGAAGTTTTACCTGCTCAACATGATTTGTATAGATATGAACATCTCCAAAGGAATGAATAAATTCTCCTACCTCTAAATCACAAACTTGGGCGATCATATGTGTAAGCAGAGCGTAAGAAGCAATATTAAAAGGCACTCCAAGAAATACATCTGCTGAACGCTGGTACAGTTGACAAGATAATTTACCATCTGCAACATAAAATTGAAAAAGACAATGACATGGTGGCAAAGCCATTTTCTCCATGTCCCCAACGTTCCATGCACTAATAATTAATCTTCTAGAATCTGGATTTGTCTTGATTGCATGAATCAATTCAGATATTTGGTCAATTGTGTTCCCTTCTCTTGTCGTCCAAGAGCGCCATTGATGTCCATAAACTGGGCCTAAGTTACCTTGCTCATCTGCCCATTCATTCCAAATTCGAACATTATGATCTTGTAAATATTTCACATTTGTATCGCCATTTAAAAACCAAAGCAACTCATAAATTATGGAACGTAAATGCAGCTTTTTCGTTGTAATTAATGGAAATCCTTCTGAAAGATCAAACCTCATTTGATATCCAAAGGTACTAATAGTTCCAGTTCCAGTTCGATCTTCTTTTTTTACACCATTTGTTAAAACATGCTTACATAGATCTAAATATTGTCTCATTTTATACACCCTTTATATTAAATTGCGATTCCCTACAAGCTTATTGTATTGTAGCGATATACTGATATGTTTTCGGAGCTAGTTGCGAAAGTGTTTCCTTTTCCTTTCCTCCCATATAAAACATGGCAAATGTTTCTGCGAAATATTCTTCTGCATATTGAAGAAAGTATTGTCTATTAGGAAATAACTTCCCTTTTTCCTCGTTCCAAACTAATCTATATGCTTCTGTTTTGCTCGCATTGTTTAGAACTTTATAATCAATGGAATGAGCCAATTCATGATATTCTAAATTAACAGAGCTGTGCCCTTGTCCCTTTTCACTCGCACCTATTTTTACAAGAACCACTTTCCCGCCACCAATACCAGGAACATCATCCCACGTCTTTTGAGAGGTGTAGCCCCTTGGAATAATTCCAGCAAATTTCTGTGCTGTCTTATTATCTGTTAATTTTCCAGTAAATAATTTTACTTTTATTCCCCTAGATTGCACCTTATTTAATAGAGTAGAAGGCAATTGATTTAATCTTTCAATTATTGCAGCTGCTTCTTCTTGATCATAAGATTCTTCTGGCAAAATTATCATATTTCCTAAGTTTTCTTTTGCTTCTAGGGATAAATTCGCCTTAATAATGGTTAGTTCAGATAAGTTTTTTAAGTATATTTCATTATTCGGAAGCTGGGAGTTTCCCATCAAAATGCTCGTTGCTGCTATCATACATAATGGTGCTATTCTTTTGAGCCATCTCATCCATATCCCCCACAACTAATCTCTCTATGTTCTTTCTAAAAATAAGAAAGAGAGGAGAAACCTATTCTACTAAAATTATAGCATAGGTTAGGAATCTCAAAAACTAGATAAAATTACCTAAATTCTTCATAAAAAAATCCAAAAGAATGGATAGAAGAATCTTTTTGCAATTCTTCTACTTTCATTCTTTTGGGATATGACTCTTTTTAAAGACTTACAATTCTAGTTAAACTTCTAATCCATAATTACGGCACAGGGCGGCAAGTCCTCCTGAAAATCCACTTCCTATGGCATTAAATTTCCATTCCCCATTATGTTTGTAAAGCTCACAAACGATAACAGCTGTCTCGACAGAAAAATCTTCCCCTAAGTCAAAGCGTAGGATTTCTATATTATTATCTTCATTTACGACACGTACAAACGCATTGGAAACTTGTCCAAAGTTTTGTCTTCTTGATTCTGCATCATGAATAGTAACAGCAATGCCGATTTTATTAACGTGAAGAGGAATCTTCGTAAAATCAATAATGATTTGTTCGTCATCTCCATCTCCCTCACCCGTGCGATTATCACCAGTATGCTCCACTCCACCGCTTGGATGGACAAGATTATTATAAAAAATAAAATCCTCGTCATTAATAACCTTGCCGTTTTCATTTGCCATAAAAGCTGACGCATCTAAATCAAAGCCAGTTCCACCATCGTACTGGTTAATATCCCAGCCCAACCCAATGATAGCTCTAGTTAACCCTGGATTTGTTTTTGTTAAATCAATTCGTTGTCCTTTAGAAAGATTAATACTCATTTCTATTCCCCCATATCTGAATAATAGATTGATTTATAGACAGCAGCTTTTTTGTGCCTATTTGACAAAATTAGGAATAAGATTTAACAACTTCACCTAGACTACCTGCGTTTGTCCCTGTACCAATTGCCGCAAACTTCCAATCTTGTCCATGTCTATATAATTCACCGACTATCAAACTAGTCTTACCTGCATAATCATCTGTCAAGTTGTAGTGAATAAGCGATTGATTGGATAAAGGATTGACGATTCGAATAAAAGCATTTTGAATCATGCCAAAATGTTGTCTTCTTTTCACTGCATCATATATATTTACAACAAATATTAACTTTTGAATATGTGATGGCACCTTATTTAATTCAATATTTATTTGTTCATCATCCCCATCACCGTCACCTGTTAGGTTATCTCCTGAATGGTGGACACTACCATCGCGGCTTTTTAAATTTCCAAAATAGATAACATCATTATTTGCTTGAACCTTCCCCTGTTCATTGACCATAATGACAGAAGCATCACAATCAATACTTGCTGTCGAACCACCACCAAATAAAGATCCTAAAAGCCCTCCGCCTTTATTTTGCTGAACTGGATCCCAGCCAAGACCAATTAAAATTTTACTTAATCCTGGATTTCCCTTTGTTAAATCAACTCTTTGTCCTTTTTGTAAATTAATTGCCATGATTCTCACTCCTATGTATGGTAGTAATATTTGTTATCAAACTTTTTTTAAAGCTTTCAATAAATGAAATAATATTAATCCATGCTAACTTCCAAAAGAAATTTGCTATTAAAAGAAATGTGTTGATTGCAGAGAAAACAGGCATTCATAAGGAAGAAAGACGTACTTACTTAACCAACCCTATGTTTTCAACTTAACTACCTATAGAATAAAATGAAGTCACTACAATCAACACTGTTAGTCAAATACTTTAATAAATTGGCTCATAAATGAAGTCTGAATTACCCTTGAAGCTTCATTTGCTTGAAGTTATTTTGCAATTCTTCTAATTTTTTTGTTCCTTCTTCTCTTAAGCGTTTATTTTCTTCTTCAATCGTTTTTGTTTCCTGCATTCCTTTGATAATAATATTCCATGATTCTTCAATTGTCTCAATCTTAATGCTCGGGCTGCCTGCAAGCCTTGCAATATCTACACTTTGCTGGGAGATATTTTGAGCGTTTTTCACCAGCATTTCATTTGTTCTTCTATCCAATTCACTCATGCTGTCTGCAACTAACTTCTGTCTTTTGGCTGCAACAGCTTGAATAAGACCATTTTTAAAAATAGGTATAGTCGTCACAAATGCTGAATTGATCTTACCAATTAATTTAGTGTTTCCTCTTTGTAATAAGCGTATTTGAGGAGCAGTTTGTAAGGCAACCATTTTTGCCATTTCCAAATCGTAAACACGCTGATCTAAGAGCTCTATTGCATTTCTTAAGGTATCAAGCTGCATTCCTGCTAATTGATCACCAGCAACTGCTTTCGCCTCAAGTTGAGGAAGTACATGGGTCTTTAATTCTTCCGATTTCATGCCTCCTGCTACAGCATATTTTTCTAATGTTAAATAATATTGATAATTTTGCTCGTACATTTCATCGAGCATCGTTGTAGAATCAACCATTTCATTTTGATATTTTGAAATTTCTACATAGACTTTATCTATCTCTTGTCCCATAGACTGGTATTTTCCAAAAAGCTTTTCCATTATTTTTTCACTTTTTTTAAACAGTTTGCCAAAAAAACCCTTTGATGACTCTTCAAAATCCTTTTTGTCAAATTTATCCATGATTCTACCAAGCTGTTTCAATAATTCGCCAGAGTCTTCTACTTTAGTAGTTCTCATATTATTAAGGATTTTATCAGAGAATTTTGAGATTTGCGTTGCAGGTTCCTTCCCGAATTCGAGTATTTGAATTTGATCCTTTTCGTCAATCGACTGTGCCAATTTCTGTACTTCTGGCTCATTTCTAAGCGCTAACTTTATTTCCGACACTTTTTCTTCTGTTAATATCTCTGCAACTTGATTGTCTGCATTATTTACATTTGATGGTTGCATATTCATCTTTTATTCTCCTTTTCTATTCTTTAAAAATCCGCTAAATATACCCCTTTTTAAAAAGGATGGTTCTTTATATTCCATGTCAAACACCATATCCTCAAGCCAGTGTACATCAAATAATGTATCTTTTGTATAGTTCTCCATGTCTACATGTCCTGCAGGATTATAAATAATAATATCTACACCAAGTGTGTTCATTAATAGCAGCAAGGCTGCATCTTCTCTTGTAAACACACCATTTTGCTCTGTTTTAAACAGTACGATACTTGGTACTTCTTGTGCGTAATCAAACTTTTGCAACATTTTCAAGAAATCATCCGGTATTAATAAGCATTGTGAAAACAGAAAAATCGCTACATCTTCGTCTGATTCATTAGCCAGCTTCTTCAGAGATGTCCTTGTGCAAACTCTTGATATAGCAGCAGCTATTCCTTTCTGCAAACCTGCTGGCAACTGTTTATACTTCCAATAATGTGCTGCCATCATCTTATCTGGATCAAGTATACCATCTGTTCCAAGTGCACCGCGATAATGGTATCGAAAATCACTAATAATAGCTCTTGTGAACGGAAAACTTCGAATTAATAAAGTTTCCTCTTTATTCACGATAGCATGGATTCGATCCCAGTACTCTTTTCGATTCTTACTTACACCAAATATTTTAGCAAAAACAGACGGGATATGCACTTCTCCATTTTTAACATCAAAGTTTGGACGAATCATTGCCGGTTCTTTCTCAAGAAGAAAGATTTCATCATACGTAGTTTTTAATGTAATGGAAATCGGTAGATATTCTCTAAATTGCCACGGTTTATAAAGATTGGAACCTTCATGGTGAAGAATACTCTCAATCTCCCTTGACGCTCGATATGCTACAGTTGCTGTTCTTTTTCGTTCTTCTTTAGGAAAACTTTCAGGTTCTTTCATTCGTGGGTATTGATGTTGAAAAAATAATTCCTTATCCAATTTTAATTTTTCTAGAATGTCATCCCCATTAGGATGTACAATGACGATGTCACAACCAAAGGTAAGAAGATAGTAAATAAAATATGACTGACTTTTATTGGCATCACCATACCAAAGAAATTTAGGCATATTTTCATTTAATTGGCTTTCTTCTATAGCTGGTTGTAAATGATTGATGGACCATTTTATTATATCAACTACTAATCTTCTTAAATCATTATTTTTCAAGCCGTTTTCTTCCACTTCTGAAAAATGCTGAATGACTTTAATAAAGCTCTCTCTCAATTTTCTATGAATGGCAGGAATAGAGGATTTTATCAACACATTTTCTCCATCTAGAAAAGCAACAAAACGATTAATGGATAAATTTTGCTCCTGCATCCGATTAAATACTTTTTGAATAGATTGAAAATGCTGATTATCAATCGTCCGATCAAGCGATTCATCTGTCAGTAAATGTAAGCCTGTATTATCTTTATTTATCCAATCGAAAAGCTGATTATAATATTCATCCTCGTCTACTGGTATTCCAAGTAATTTTACTACAGCCTGACCGAACGTAAAAATGCGGTTACTCGTATCGTGTAGCGGTCGTTCTTTAACTGGCTTTAATAGAATATCAAACCAATTTTCCGTAGACAAAGGAAGGATAACATTATTGATTGTATAATAGTCTTTATTCATTTTCTCCACTTCCTAATTTTAAACCAATGATAACTGTCTACCTTTATCATAGCATAGCATTACGCTATGACTAAATATTCTACTTAATAATTCTTTACGAAAATGTTATAAAAAGGTTTCATTTTTTAGGCGAAAGGACAAGATTTTTCACTTCTCTCTTTCAATCGTGATGTAAGCACCTAATCTTTTACTCGAGCATATAATACAGTACATTAGGCGAGTAGGTGCTAACTATGAGATCATTTTTTCGAAAATACACGTATCATGAAATTGAAACAGATTTAAATTATGTACAAAATGTTCTATCATCAAATATGTATGTTTTTGTTGATTTAATCTTTATTTCTCTAATGATTAGTTTTTTTATGGCTATATTTTTTGAATCTATTTTATTCGGGGTTATTGTATTTATTTGCTGTTATTTATTTTTCATCTCCATTTATTGTTTATTGCTTAAATGGATTAAAGATCCGCCAGAAGATGAACTATAAGTAAACTTACTCTTATAAAGGGAATAACCATTATGATCGTTTCATATTACCATTCTAACCATCCATTACTATTGGATAAAGTATAGAGGCGAGTGTTTTCCATTCGCCTCTTTCTTCTAATCCTATTTATTCCTATTTAACAAATAAACTGTTTATGCACATTTCTCACGATTTCTTCACCAGCAAATGCTCCTTTTTGAATGGTTAGATGCTGTGTTGGATTTTTTATTTTTTCTAGAGTTAACTCTCCATGTCTTGGAATATAACCTATTTTACAATTATTTAGAAATGGTAAATCTAATAAGGAATCACCTGCGCCAATTGATTTCTCCACTCCTTCTCTTTCTATTATGTATTTAATTGCCTCCCCCTTACAGATAGGCTTTGGCATAAAATAAAGCTTTCTTCCTTGTAAAGATATATTCCATCCATTTTCTATTGCAACTTGGATTAGCTCTCTTTTGATATCTTCGTCTATATTTGTTTTTAATACATAATAAAAGAAAAGATTATCGGCAATTTTCAACTCGCCATGTAAAGAATAAATCTGTAGCTTTTGTAGTAATTCACCTTTCTCCATACAATCTTCTTTTAATCTGGTGTGAATGGTTTGTGCCCACTCCTTTACAAGCTCTCCTTTATAATGAATTTTTGCTCCATTGCTTGTAACACAGTATGTCATTGGCATTTCTTCATTGAAAATAAAAATTCGCTTATATTGTTCATAAGTTCTCGTCGTAACAGGAACGAAAAAATGCTTAGTAGCAATCTCCTTCAATAAATCATAACTATCTTTTGTCATATAAGAAACAGGTTCACCATTTTTCACTTCCACACCAATCATCGATTCATTCCAAGGTGTTTCCATTTCATGTAATGCACGTTTTGAATAAATTAACGTTCTGTCTAAATCTGATGCAAATAGATTCATCCTTTTCGCACTACCTTCTTAATTAATCCACAGCATGTATAGCTCATATTAGGATATGGAATTACTTCTACGTTTCTTTCTTGTGCTAATAAGACGATATGTTGAACATAAGGGCTATCTGGATCCTTCATTAATATCTTCCATGGCACCCTTCGTAACAATACTCTTGTTGTTTCACCGACACCTGGTTTTACATAATGGGTACTATCAATACCGAATTCTTCCTTAATGGTCAGAACTTCTTTCATTCCTTTAAAATCAACGGTTTGATCTAGTTCATTTGCACGAATACATTCCTCTATTTGGAGTGGATTTACTTTTGGAAATGCCTCTGTAATCTCGTCTAAATAGCTATTCGATACATCATATGGCTCTAATTCCTGATAATACTTCGCCCCATGAAAATCATCTTTTTTGATATACTCTTCATTTAACACAGTACGACTTACTAGTCCTGACACTGTTGAATTTAAACAAGCACTTGGAATCAAAAAGTCTTCTCTCGTTCCATAAAGTGTTGTACAGTATCCTGGATCAGCAAGCACTGCTAATGTATCATCTAATCGAATCTGATACTTTTGGTAAAACTCCTCACAGTTTTTCGTTAATTCAGTTGAAATTGCTCCTTTTCCTGTCCATCCATCAATAAATTGCAGGGCATAACCATTATGTGTTTGCAGCATGTAATGAATTGCATTTTCATCTATTCCTCTATCTCTTATAATAGAAATACTGTAGTGAGGAAGAGAAACGTCATATTTCCATTTCAAATAGCGTTTAATTAAGATTCCAATAGGTGTTCCTGCTCGTGCTAAGGAAACCAATACTGTTTGTTTACCATGTTTGTGATAAATTTGTTCTGCAACAATTGCGGTACAAAGGGCTACTTTGTCTTTATAAACATCGAGCGTCTCCCAAAAAAGCTGCAAATAATGTTCAGGTGGATTGTATTCGATTGGTAATGTTTCACTATAATGCTCTCCACCTTGAACCCTTTTTTCCCTTTCCTCGGTTGAGCCCTCTAATGTAACATTACTTAAGTCTTTTAATAGAAATATAACATCCTCTTTATCATAAGAACCGAACCTTACTAGATGATCTATGTTTGCTTTCATGATTTACCTCCCGTTACAGTATACAATATTTATTTTTTTCACTTGAACTGCTGTTAATTCAGCCAGCAACTCCGCTAATCTATCCTCACTAACCTTGCGCTCAAAAAATAAAAAGATATCGTCGTATTGCTTAGCATCAATATTGTATAAATAATGCACAATATCCAAATCTTCTGGATTTGAAAAACAGAATGCATTTTTAGCCCCATAATGCTCTTCATTATTGGGATAAATAGGACTTCTAGTCGTTGATTGATAAAATATATTTTCTCCCATATAGCTTGCTAGCTTCATTGGAATATACATAAACTCCCCTGTTCCAATGCAAAGCGTAGTACCCACACGCTTTTTCTTCAGGTCATTTGCTGCGAGTCTAATCCAATCGTCTGTGAGTTCCTCCATATGGATGCCAAATCTTCCTGTATCCTTTAAGTACCCATAGTCATTTCTTATCCCTGCCAAACTTGTGGAAGTGATTGGGACGATTCGCTCTTTCACATAATTTTCGAGACTAATATATTCAAGTTGAGGTTTCTTTCTATTTGTTTCAGTTATCTCCGTTTGCGAAACAAGATTAAGAGGAACACCAATAAGCTCAAAGCTACCTTTAAGTAAAGAGACGACTTGAACCTTAATTTGCAATTCCTGTTCAAGGGATTCCATCTCTAACTGCCATTTTTTGGAACGCCAATCTAGAATGGATACAACCGTATATTTATCTCTAGGATATTTCTGATGAATATCTCGGATAATGTTTATAGCTGTTTTGCCTGTCGTTAATTCATCGTCTACTAAAATAATTTCTCGTAGATTATCAAGAGTGTCTTCCTCAACATAACAACGGTGAGATGTTGCATGTGAATGCTCTTCTTCAAAAGTAATGATTGGCACTAGCTCATTTACGTTTTCTCTAGTTGTGTGGAAAAAAGTAGCCTGTTTAAATGCTCGAAAAAAAGAATGACCTAATCCCGTTGCAGTTTCTGCAAAGCCGATTATAATAGGATTTGCTTGTGTACTTGAAATAAATGGCTTGTCCAAAAACTGTGAAGCTGAATCACGATAAATAGCCATTATTTCCTCTCTTTGGGGAGAAATAGTGCCAGTAATAATTTCTTCATAACGTGCTGCCAACATAAATCCAGTAAGGAGCCCTTTATTTGGCTCAATCGGTAAATGCTTGCCTAATAGTTTACTAACAAATAAAAATGCCCGTTTCTTATTGATTCGTGCTGCCATTTTAAAAAAATCTTCTAGTGGAAGATGAAATGGATTTTCTTCGATGATGATGTCCATCTGTAAATTATGAATGATTGGTAATGAAATTTTCTTGTTTAAGTAAGTCAATGTATGTAAATCCTTCATGAAACACCCCGTAAACCTTTGATTTTAAAATAATTTTTTGTGCCCAGTAGAAATGAGGCTTAATTTCATTCATCTTATTTGAAAAACTACTTTTTACTACACCAATCTCCCCATTATTACTTTCTATAATATTACAAGCATCTAAATATTCCTCATAGGAAACAACATTTAATGCTTGCACTGGTTTTATATGTGTAGGATGAATAATTGTCTTTCCGGTTAAACCATTCGTAATATCCATCATAACTTCTCTAATTAATCCATCCATATGTTTATCTATGAGCTGTGTTCGCATATTCATTCCAGCTTTTCCATACCGCTTTCGGAATGGTGTCTCTCTCAATTGCGGAATTAGAACTCGCTCGCTCATTGTAAAATATTCCCAAACTGGTCCAGAAACAACATATGCACTATCCGCACGTGTAAATACATTAACAATATCCGAAATACAATCTCGAATAATCGCAACATCATATACAGTCGTTTCTGCATTTCTACGAATACCATACAATCCGCAAAAATCAGTAGCGCCAATCCGCACATTTAAAATGAGATGCTTATATTCATCTAGTACTTTCTTTATGGAAAGAAGTTCATCCATTCTAGTTTCTTTTTCAATTATTTTTTTTGTTTCTAAAATCGGCATCGCATATAAAGAATGCCCTAGCATATTATATTTTTCTAATTCTTTTAAAATGATCTCTCCCACTGCCGCTTCAAACTTAGGTATGACGATACCAGTTAATAAACTAATTTTTTCACCAAGCAAATCCATTAGATTTAAAAACTGAGATACAGAGCGTATTCTAATAAAAATCAATGGTAATTCATTTTTTATAAGAATGCTGTCCTCCAACGCTTGATATATGTTTGTTAATTCTTCGACTAATTTACGTTCAGCTATCTCCACTTCGTGATCACCTATGGAGTCCTCTAGACAAATTACCATGGATGTTAAAGCTGCGTGTTTTTTTGTTAATAAATCGTGGAAAATATTCGGTCTTGTTGCAGGCATGTATAAAGTGGAAGCAAGTGCATAGGATAATACTTCCTTCTCCGAAGTACTAAACACCTCTTCTGGTAATTTAAAGAAAAGACGTTCCATTTGTTTTTCATTTAAGTCAGAGAATAATTTCATTTCCTTTGCTCCATTCAATGATATTAACAACTTTTTTAATAATTATTCTGAAAATTCAAAAATAAGAATCGAATTTTATAGTAGGATAATTAATTATATCTTACAATAAAACTATTTTTTTGAAAATATTTACTTTATCATGGCGTTTTTTTAGGATGTTCCATATTGCCTATCGTAAGTAATGCGAAGGATATCCTGGGCAGGTAATAGGCGGAGGAGAAAAAATAAGATTACTTTTTTGGAAGGCTGTTTTCTTCCAAATTGTTGCTCTTAAATCTTAAGTCTTATAGTCATTTAACCGATTTAAAAACAACAATCTATTAGAAAAGAGTCTTAGGGAAAGAGGATATCTCTAGTTATCTTAATGTAATACTACTAGAAATATCCTCAAATAATTATGCTTCGCCCTGTTGTTCTGCTTTTTTCTTATTTCTAAAATGCACAACAAAGGTTGCACCAAATGCTATAACTAATAATCCAAAGAAATAAATATGATCAATATGAATATCAAATACTCCTAGCAGCATCTTAACTGCGATAATTAAGATAAGGATATATGCAGTTGCTTCCAGCTCTGGAATTTTATCGATTAATTTAAGGAAAACACCTGCGACACCTCTCATCATAAGAACGCCAAGGATACCACCAATTAATAATACCCATACTTGATTGCTTACACCGAATGCAGCTAAAACACTGTCTACAGAAAAGGCAATATCCATTAATTCAACAGAAATTACTGTTCCCCAAAATAGACCAAATGTACGGATTAGAATCCCATTTTTATTAATGCCTTTATTTTCTTCTTCATCTTCTGTTTCATTCGCTGCTTTTCTTCGATCCATGAAATACTTAATAGCGAGATATGCTAAATATGCAGCTCCGAGTATTTTCACCCATGAGAATTCGATTAAATAAACACCAATTCCAATTGCGATAAAGCGGAATAAATACGCACCTAATAAGCCATAAAACAATGCTTTTCTTCTTTGCTCTGGTGGTAGATGTTTAACCATTACAGCTAGTACCAATGCATTATCCGCAGATAACAGGCCTTCTAATATTACTAATGTTCCAATATAACCCCAACTTACTGGGTCAGTTAATACTTCTCCCCACATTTCCCAATTAAAAAACTGGGCATATGTATCAATAATTGTCTCAAATATTCCCATGAAAAGAGCTTCCCCCTATAATATGCTGATAAAATTAGCCAATTTCCAGACCAAAATCAGTAGCTAATGCAGCTAAACCGCCTTGGTATCCACTTCCAATGGCACTAAATTTCCATTCATTATTATGACGATATAATTCTCCAACAACTAATGCTGTCTCGATAGAGAAATCCTCGCCTAAATCGTAACGAATTAACTCTTCATTTGATTCCTCGTTTAAAATACGAACATAAGAATTAGAAACTTGACCAAAATTTTGATTTCTTCCTTCTCCATCATGAATAGTAATGGTAAATGCAACCCGTTGAATGTTAGCAGGAATTTCTTTTAATTCAACAATGATTTGTTCATCATCTCCATCACCTGCACCTGTACGATTATCTCCTGAATGAACGATGGAACCATTTCCACCTGATGGATTATTATAGAAAACGAAATCAGCATCATTTGTTACTTTTCCATTTTCTCCAAGTAAAAATACAGAGGCATCTAAATCAAAATCTTTTCCGCCATCATACTTATTTACATCCCAGCCTAATCCAATAATCACTTTTGATAATCCAGGATTTCCTTTTGTTAAGTCTACTTTTTGTCCTTTAGATAAACTAATTGCCATAACTAAACTACCTCCAAATTTTTTCATTATAGTTTCTATACGTAATCAGAAAAGAAAAGTTTCAACTTCTTTCATTCACAAGCAACAATTGCTACAAGTAAAGCCAACTCTTCTAACTCATCCACTTAGGGGGAGTATTTTTATCCCAATAAATTTCCCCAAGTGTATAATGTGTTTGGAATTGATCATGATACGTATGATAATGGAAGTTAAAATAATACCCTTCCTGTGGTGGTCGATCCCTTCTTACATGAAAACGAATAATGTCCTCATTTTGTCTTGAAATATGAAATATCCGCTCACTTGTTCCTGATGATGGAAGCTCAGTCACATTCAAATAGCTTAACTCCTCTTCCGGAAAAATACTCGTTACCTCACTAATTGCTTTTTCCATATTTGGGAGAACGACTAGTCGAAATTCATCTTCAATTACCGGTTTGATTTTCGATCCGAATTTTAAGTAACTTTGCTCTTCTGCTCGTTTAAGCATATCACTAATAAACTCTTCTCTTGATATGCCTTTACTATCTGTCAGTATAGCCTCTTCTATACTTTCTCTAGCAAAAGACATTTCTCTTTCATCAATTGGTTTCTTATCGTTATCACTGTTATTATTTAAAAATGTGGATGGTGATGGAGACACAAGGCCAAAAGTTAAAATAGAAACAAATACAACCAGGCTTTTACGAATCCAATTAGGCATTTATTACACCTCGCTTTCCGTTCATCCTGATGAGAATAAAATGTAATAAAATAATATTGATAGTCTAAGTATATATTATTTCTTATCAAATCATCTAGTATTATCCTATATAGATAGATTATTTTTTCATTATTCTTTTTTTAGCCAAATTCCATAGTGAAATTTGGCTGACTTACGTTTTAGCTGTTCAAATTGAAATCGATCAAATCTGCTACTTTTAAAATGATCTTTCAAAACGACCCTTTGTTTTGCAACCCGCTTTGCATGATTGATAATTTCTTCTGTCAATTCTTCATAATATGCTAGCTTTTTTAATGAATGGATACCATCAGAAGAAATTTCTTCTTCGAACATAGGATCCAAATAAACACAATCCATACTATTTTCTTCTTTTTTGATAAGCTCCTCTAATGCGTTAACATGCTTAACTTTGACTCTACGCATCGCATTATCGATTGTCGAATGACTTGTCTTCCATTCCTTTAAACCAGTTTTTACAAGGAAAGCGATTATCTCATTCACTTCCAATCCCTCTACATACCCATTGCTTCCAACGGCATAACTAGCAACAATGCTATCTGAAGCAAGTCCTAACGTACAATCTAAAAAGGACATCCCTTTCGATAAATTAGTTGCTTGGATAAAGGGATCATGTTCTTGATTGATAAGTCTTTTGATCCGGAATACCGCCGAATTCGGATGAAAAAAGAATGGTTGTGCTGTATTTAATGGATAATATTCAAAACGATTTTTGCCGATGATTAATATATCCATCATATAATACGCTTTAAGGTAATCAATTGAAGCCTTCTTTCGTTCTACGAATTTACATTGAAATTTTTCGGCAATTTTATTTGCGAGAATTTCCATTTCCTTATTCGTTCTACCTGCAGTAGTTATAATCATGTTGTTCTCCTATTTATCATACTTTTATTTTTCTAATAAAGGAAAACTTCCATCTAAAGAGGGATTCCTTATACTCTTAGAATGTTAGTGGAACCATTCGGATGGTTAGGAACATTGGATTTCCCCCCTCTCTTTTCTCAAATGCAGGATAAGCAAGAGAGGAGAATCATATTGAAGTTTAAATAAGGACAATAAAGAGTGTTTAATCCTGTTTATTGAAGGATGGTAACATGATAAAAAAAAAGAAGGTTCATGAGAGAAAGTGGCAAGCCCGCCTCTCTCATGAATCATTCTTTGTTTAGCAATATTGTTCAAAAGCTGATACTAGATTTTCCATAATTGCTTCCATGGAATTTCCTTCAATATCGTAACGGTGAATAAAGTGAACGACTTTATTGTCTTTAACAAGTGCCATAGATGGAGAGGATGGCTCAATATCGCCGAAGTATTCGCGCATTTTTGCTGTAGCCTCTTTATCTTGCCCAGCAAATACGGTAACTAAATGATCTGGTTTCTTTTCTGAAGCAAGTACTGCTTGTGTAACAGCTGGTCTTGCTAATCCTGCTGCACATCCACAAACTGAATTTACTACTACTAAGGAAGTCCCTTTATTTGTTTCTATAAATTGCTCCACTGCTTCTTCTGTTAATAACTCTTCAAAACCTGCTTGTGTTAGTTCTGCTCTCATTGGCTTTACTACTTGTTTCATGTATTCATCATATGCCATTGACATAATTAATTCCTCCAATTCCTCTATGTTTTATATCCCATAAATATACATTAGAAATACTCTTCCTGCAATCAAAAAAGCATTAGCATTACTAACAGCGTTATTTCCGCGCCTCTGTCATTTGTTTCCAAACCGATCCTTTTGCTTCCTCACCTAGTTCGATTCGTTCAATTGCTAATTTTATTTGCAGGCTAACTTCAAATTCTAGATCATCTTCATGAGCTTTCAATGCTGGAAGTGCTCTTTCGTCACCAACTTCATATAGAAACATAGCTGCTCTCCAACGAACTATCTTGCTCTTGTCTGACAATGCCTCCATCATTTCTTCCATTGCTTCAGGGAATCCTAAGTCTGATAAACAATCACCTGCAGTACGTCTGACAGTAACTGTTTTGTCCTTCAACGCCTTATACAAGGAAGGTAGAACAGCGGGATCTTCAATCATTCCAAGATATACAGTTGCAAGTCTGCGAATCGATGGTTTTTCATCATCAAGCGCCTTTGTTAAAACAGGAATATCGGCAACTGTTGGATCTTCACTTTGTTCAAGCTTTTGATATCTTACTTTCCAATCAGGATCCTCTAAATCGGCAAAAGTAAGCTTTGTTTTTACTCTGGCAGCATTTCCACTTACTTCCGTTTGAGGATTTATAGCATATTCGATGATTGTATTCAATCTTTCTTGTGGATATGCAGCAACGAGTTCTTCCACCATAACATTACCAATTTCTTCAAACTCGCCATATCGCACACCAGAATCTTTCCATTTTCTTGTCATCACAACATTATCTTCAGGCGTACGCACTGCTGAAACGGCTTGAATAAACGATTGAGGCAAGCCAAATCTCTTTTCTTCATTACCATCCGATAATTTAATTTGCATTGGTATGCCCTTATACATTTGAACTTGGACCTTAATTTCTCCGTAATGCTCATTTAGCTCCTGTGGATTCTGGGTTACTTCATCCTCACCAAAGACATTGCGCACTTTTGAAAGCAATTCCTTCCAATCATAGCGAGCATTTCTTTCAACTGCTAAAAAATCAGCTACATGATAGACCCCTTTTATCCCTTCAATGGAAAGGATATTTCGAATTAATTCCGGTGCATCTTCTACTGTTTCAGCCTTATAATTATTGCTTTTTCCCATTGGCAACTCTTGGTCTAAATTAATCTTCATTGTATTTGGACTTGGTGTTGGTTCAATAGAAATAATCCTCACATTCCATTCCCCCTTCTTACATCCTTTATATTATCATGCTTTTTTCCTTTTCAAAAAAGAAATAGCTTTCGGATTTTTATCGTTATTTTCAAAAATAGTACATCCTCGGCCTGAATAAACATTCTTCTTTCACCTGCATACAGCTAGGTCATTTGTTCATAAATTCCACTCTTTACGACTCTTTCCAAGACATTTTTCCTGTTGTTACGACTTATCCGCTATTTCCGATAAGTAGCTCCATCGTTCTATAAGATATTCTAATTTCTCATTTAATTGTTCTTGCTCTTTCATTAATTCAGCAGCTTTTTCGAAATCACTGCCTGTCTCGGCTAAGTCTGTTTCAATGTTTGCTAGTCTTTCTTCTACCTTTTCAATATCTTCATCTATTGTTTCCCATTCTCTTTGTTCATTATAGCTAAGTTTTACTTTTTTCGCTTTTGGCTCTTTCTTGACATTCGGTGTGTCGAATTTTTCTTTTGTTTGTTGTTCTTCTTTTCGCTCAACCTCTAAATATTCACTGTAGTTGCCATAATATGTGTCCGTTACACCATTTCCTTTTAATATTAATAGCTGTTCAGCTACTTTATCTAGAAAATAGCGATCATGAGATACGGTAATAACGACACCATTAAAGTCGCCTAAATAATCTTCTAGAACCATTAATGTTTGTGTGTCTAAATCATTGGTTGGCTCGTCTAATAATAGTACATTTGGTTCTCCCATTAAAATTTTCAATAGATAAAGCCGTCTTCTTTCTCCACCAGAAAGTTTTCCAATAATGGTCCCATGTGTATGAAGGGGAAATAGAAATCTTTCTAGCATTTGAGCAGCTGTAATGACTTTTCCATCTGAAGCCTCTATTACTTCTGCAGTTTCTTTTAAATATTCAATCATTCTCTTGGAAGTATCCATATCTTCGTTTTCTTGTGTATAATATGCAACCTTTACAGTCTGACCAATAATTCTTTCACCAGCATCAAGAGATAAATTGCCCGCCAAAATATTTAGGAACGTCGATTTTCCTGTTCCGTTTTTACCGATTATCCCATATCTATCTCCAGGTTTCACAAGTAAATTAAAGTGATCTAAAATGATTTTATCCTCAAAACGCTTGCTAGCATCAACCAATTCAAATACTTGTTTTCCTAATCTGCTCCCTTTAAGCGAAATATCTAATTTATCTTTTCCTTTAACATTCGCTAGCTTATCGTCCAAAGTATCAAAACGTTGAATTCTTGCTTTCTGTTTTGTGGAACGAGCCTTTGCTCCTCTTCTAATCCATTCCAATTCTCTTCTAAATAAATTCTTTTGTTTTTCAATCGTCGCCGCTTCATTTTCCTCGCGAATAGCTTTAGCCTGCAAGAAATCTCCATAGTTCCCTTTATAGCTATAAAGATTCCCTCCGTCCAGTTCAAACATTCTGTTCGTTACACGATCCAAGAAGTAACGATCATGTGTTACTAGTAAAAGGGCGCCGGTATATCGACTTAAATAATCCTCCAGCCATTTCACAGCCTCAAAATCGAGATGATTTGTTGGTTCATCTAAAATAAGTAAATCTGGCTCTTGGATGAGGACTTGTGCCAACGCAACACGTTTTTTTTGTCCTCCGGATAATTCGCCGATTTTTATATCAAAATGCTCTATCCCCAATTTCATTAAAACAGTCTTTGCATTTGTATGAACTTCCCAGCCGTTTAAAGCATCCATTCTTTTTTGCAGAACAAAAAGCTTTTCATGGAATTTCTCATTTTCAGGGTCATTGTTGATTTGGATCAACAGGGCTTCATACTCTTTTATAAGCGTTAATACAGGTGCATCACCAGCATATACTTGATTCAAGACACTAAGCTCAGGGTTTAATTCAGGACTTTGTGCAGAATAGGCAATCTGATAATCTTTCGGTGCAGTTATCTCTCCTTTATCAGCAATATCCATTCCAGCCACTATTTTTAATAAAGATGATTTTCCTGTACCGTTTATCCCGATTAAACCGACTCGTTCTTTTTCACTTATCGAAAAAGATATATTTTCAAATAGTTTTTTCTCTCCATATGTTTTTGTTACATTTTCAATTAAAATACTCTTCATCCTGTACATTCCATTCTTTATAAAATTCTTGTAAAAAGGTTTCCATAAACAGATGCCTTGCTTCTGCCATTTCTCTGGCACTATCTGTATGTAATAAATCTCTTATTTTTAATAGCTTCTCATAGAAATGATGAATAGAGGAAGAATTATGCTTCCGATATTCTTCTTCCGTCATCTTATCTCTTATTGGTAAAGCGGGATCATATATAGGACTTCCAGTGCTTCCACCAAAAGCAAAAGTTCTCGCGATTCCCAAGGCCCCAATCGCATCTAAACGATCTGCATCTTGGACTATTTTCGCCTCTATGCTACTTGGAGGTATTCCGTTTCCGCCTTTAAAGCCGACAGAAGAAATAATGGATAAAATAACCTCTTTATCTTGATTATCTACCGGAATAGTATCAAGTATAGACGCTAATTTCCTTTGCCCCTCTTCTTTTGATTTATTCAATTTTTCATCTGAAATATCATGTAATAATGCCGCGAGCTCGATAATAATCGAATAGCCTATTCCCTCTTTTTTCGAAAGGAATAAAGCCATTTTTCGAACTCTATCGACATGATACCAATCATGTCCACTCGTATCTTTTTCCATCTCAATTTTCACCAAATTTTCTACTTGGTATATAATATCCACTTATTCTCACATCCAGCTATGCTTCTATTTAACTTATTGTATCATGAAACGCAGTTATTCGAATAAGAAAGAATATCACTTGTTCTAAACAAAAAATAGGAGAAGAATGTTTTATCCATTCTCCTCCTGCTTTCTTTTTTGTATGATATTTTTATTCATCCTTTAAAAACGGTTTAATTTTCGGAAAAACTTTCAAGGCTGTCCGATAAAATACATCTTTATGAAAGGTCTCTGGTATAAGTTTTTTAATAAATTCAATATAAGGACCAAATGGCGCTAATGGCCAATCTGTGCCAAAAAGCAATTTATCATAGGAATGGGAAAAGACTAATGCATGACGCAAATGGTCAAGAAATATTCCTTCATGTGCTTCTTCCAATTCTTTTTTTGTTCCAACAATTAAACCAGATAGGTCTGCATATACATTCGAATTCTTGTAAATAATCTCAGCACCAGTTAACGTCCATGGATCACCGAAATGAGCCATCATAAAATTCACCTTACGATGTTTTACTGCCACTTCATCAATTGCAAGAGGATGACTATATTTTAATAATCCTCTTTCAGAATACGTATCTCCTGTGTGAAAAACGACAGGAAGATGATACTTTTCTGCAAGCTTGTAAACTGGTTCATAAACATCATCATAAGCATAAAATGGATAATAGCCTAAATAGATTTTCATTCCGACAACATTCGGCTTTTGAATCTCTTGTTCCAAACGTTGAATTGCTGACATATCCATATCATATGGATTTATGCCAGCACAGTAGACTATATTTTCAGGAAGAGTTGCACTTAAATCAAGTCCCATCGGCGTTTGCGCATGGTAATCAGGAAAACCCATTTCAGGAGTTTCTGTAACGCCCATTCCAATTGCAAGGACAACCTTTGCCTTCTCCATCTCCTCTTTAACTCCTTCAAAGCTATAATCAACTAAGGAAAGATTTTTTGCAGTATCTTTGAATGTGTCTATATTCGAATAATGAATATGTGCATCAATTATTTTCATTAAAAATATTCCCTTTCTTAAAATGCAATTCTTCTTACTTGTTTTAATAGACTGGTAGAGATTTCCTCTTTCGCAAACAGTAAATAGTTCGGTTCTGTATATAGGCGGTTTGTTTTTCTTTTACATTTGTCAAAGGAAATTAACTGTATCGCATCTTTATTACTATAATATTCTGCATCCTTTGCGTCTTCACTTGTGATAAAGTAAAACTTATCTTCCCCTAATGATAAGTAGTAATTATCCTTTACATTTGCTTCCTGCTCTTCGTCAGCAACGATAAATCGCTTATTTGCCACCGAATCGCTCATTATATGAAGCACACACTTTTCTTCCTCGTTACATGCCATAAATAGATTGGTATGCCAATCTTCTTCCGCCATACGTTTTCCAGCATCATTCATTATTTCTACAAATGTAATAACTAACGGTATGCCTGGCATTGTTACATAATATTGCACATACTTTAAACCCTTCCATTTTTGATGATGATTAATCGTTGTTTCCAGCTTTATTCCAGACCAGACATTGTGATGGATATCCTTTAGACTAGTAAACTCACATATTGTATGTTCTTTTAATAAAGAAAAGACATTTAACTCTGGTGGACCATTTTTTATGCCACCACACCACGGATTCCACCAGCTTTTTGCAATCGGTTTTGGAAAAGAGTGCTCCAGCCAGTGTTTCCCGTTCGCTTCAAGGGAATAAACACCGGGATAATAGGCAGGAGAAGCTTTAAATGTCACTACTCCGTTGGAAACCTGATAAACAGCTAATCCTTCTTCTTCTAAAAGATGTGTAGTTATCCCTTTTTGATTCGAAACAAAAAACAAATGAGCTGTGTCCATATCCTTTGTTGCTGACGCTATAGTAGTAGTCATTTTATTTAGACCTAATTGTATGGCATTTTGATGGTTTACTCGGTAAACTTCTGATTGCTCTGTATTGATCTGAACGCAATCGACCTTATTATGATTTATTCTAAAGGTAGCATCACCAATTATTGGTTGATTTCTAAAGTTTTTTAGAGATACTTTAACATCTTCATCTTTATCCCAAATCATATTTCCATCGTTATATTCAATGATTAATTCCTTTACAACTTTTCTTTTGTGTTCGTCCTTCATTCCCTCCGCAGCTAGCTGCCATTCTTGCCATTTGCGATAAGCACCGATATTTATGCAAATAGGGGGGAAATCGACTGATTCATTTGATTGAAGGAAGTGTGTAGACTCTATATGCATTTTCCAATTATCCATTTTTATGCGAGCGTCTTTATCCCATGCTACTCCAAAAGGAAACACTGTTGGAGTAGAAAAATACCAATTACCCGTTATATCCTTTGATGCGATTTCAAATGGAAGTACAGTATTTAATTCACAAAATGACACAACTTCTCCTTTTAAAGGGAGAAATAAATTATGCCAAGAATCATAGAATGTTTCTTGTAGGCTTATTTCTTTTTCTACCAAGTTATTATTATTAATTGTTACCAAACGCTTTATTAAACCTTCTGCAAAAAGTTCATTCGTTAAAATAATTTCCATACCAGGAAAATCGCTAGACTTAAAGAATAATTTTATTGCAATACTGTTTCCAGCTTTATCTGTGTTCACCAAATACGGCTTTAGTTTAGACAGTTCACTAGAAAAAGGCTTTCCGATTGCTGGTGCAAAAAGAGTGAAATCTGTATCAGCAATTTCCGTTGTGTGATCAACTTTACTTATAGAAAGCTGATGTGGACCGTTATATACCTTCCAGCTCTTATCATTTTCCACTACAAACTGTTCACCAATCCCTTTTAATGCAAGGGTTATCTCTTTCTGAATACTTAATAGCTTATTGTCATTACCCATCATTTCACATTGAAAGTATTCTTTAAAGCAGCCACAACTCTTCACTTCAACAGGAATTCTAATCCACTTTTTCTCTTTTTTTGCCAGAGTGAAAGAATACTTCTCCCCATCAAATTGAATATGTTTATTCATCGGTATCATTAGGTTAGCGCTAATGTCTTTGTTTAAATTGTTTTGGAGTTCCAAATCTAAGTAAGTATTCATTCCTTTAGCTAAAATGGCATCTATTTCTTTTGTCTCAATAGAAATTGGCGACTTAGGCAATATCCCCAATTGTAAACTTGTTTCCAATTCGTTTATGCTGAGATCAACTTTTAACGACGGGAAAGTTTTCCCTTCTACAGGCTCCTCTCCTACCTTTACTACAAAAGGAAATGGAACAATCAACTCTTCCTTTTCCTTTACTGTAAATGTGTTGGAGAAACTGCAGCTAATTCTGCCATCATTATCAGCCCTAGCTTGCAAGGAAATTGGGTTTGCTCCTTTATTTTTAATTTTCAAGGATACTTGCTGTTCTATTTCTTCTATACACTCATGATTTTCCATTATTAATTCCAACTGAAAATCCTTTGTTTCAATATAGCTGATTCCTCTACCTGTTTTTTCGAATTTAACTACAACACTTTCCCGTTCTTTTTGCCAAACATATTCATAGTGTGTAAATCCATGAACAATTTCTCCATCTGGTCTAATTTCCAGGTTTCTTTTTAAATCATCATACCAATCCATGTCTTTTAAATAATGATTGATTAATTCATTATTGCGAACAGTTGGAATAAAGTTCATTAAGTGAGTATTTTTATCGTTATCCTCCCAAAAGAAACCACAGCGCTTATATAAAGGAACTGCCTTTAAGTTACCTGCCCATGTATATAAATCAAGCCTTGGCCATTTTTTGTCTATTGCCATGTTAAGGGCATGTAATAATAACTTTTTACCTATTTTCTTTCCATGATAATCTGGGCGAACATTTAACAACGGTACATATAGCGCTCCAACATCTTCCTTATAAACAGAAAATCCGCAATATCCCACCACTTCTTCTCCCAACACAGCTAAGAAAGTGTCAAGATTATCGGAACTTTGCTGCTGCTCGAGCACTTGCTCCTCTGTTTTACCTGAACCTCCCCAAGATTCCTTACTCTTTGTCCACATATCAGCAACACTTTTGGCAAGCCCATCATGATAGCTAACGATTTTTATTGTTTGTGTTTCATCCTGCATCTTTTCCACTAAGAACCCTCATCCCTCTTATTTTGAATTTTTGTTTGCATCGATACTTCTTTGTGGTTTCGCATAGTACCTCCTCCTTTCATTAATATAGGAATGTTTTTCCAACGTTCCTTTCTTATCGTATTATTATTAAGAATGTTTGTAAAGATATTGCAATAATAATTTTTCTGATAATTAAATATGATATCCAACAAAACTAGACAAAGCTCGTCAAAGGATATTTTTCTCTTTTCTCGAAAGATATAAAGACAAGGCCTTTAAACGTCCTTCTTGCCAATGGTTTTGCTTTGATTATGATTATTGAGGGGTGTGTAGAATGTTAAGTGTACAAACAAAAGAACTTTCTATTAAGGATGAACAAACAAAATTATTAAGTGTGAAAGAAGCAGCGGAATATATTGATGAAGGTCCTGGGGTTCTAAGAAACTGGTTAAGAGAGTTAAAAACCCTTATCCCAGTTATTATTGGAGAAAATGGCTATCGCTATTTTGATCAAAAAAGCTTGGATATTTTAGTAAAGGTGAAACAACTGCGAAATGAAAAGCAACTGTCTTTAAGACAAATTGAAGATGAGCTTACATGCCCTGTCCCTACCTCTATCCCAATTGCCACCGATGCCACGGAAAAAATTCTTCAAGATTTACAAACAATCAAAGAAGAATTAGAACTTCAAAAAAATTTCAATCAAGTATTAGTGCAACAATTAAAAAAACAACAGGAGCATATTGAACTTCAGCAAGAACATATTGTCAGCCAAGAAAAAAAAATAACACGATTAGAAAATCCGATTATCCACCAAGATAAAGAAGATAATCTTGCTAAATCAAGAAAAACAAAACAAAATTTCATAAACGAAAAGGAAACGAAACAAAAAAAATCAGGTTTTATCCGCTTATTTTCTTATCGTTAATAGAGTAAAAATATGTATAAGAAACGGGGTTCTGCCTTTCTTGAAGTAAAATTACGTCTCCACTAAATTTCGAGCAGAATCCCTTTTTTATTTTAATGATTCAATAGCTTTTCAATGTCTTCTTTTAATTCGGATGGCTTTGTATTTGGTGCATATCGCCCAATAACTTTTCCATCCTGATCAATTAAAAATTTAGTGAAATTCCACTTAATCGCCTTTACTCCGAGCGTACCAGGTGATTCTTTTGTTAAATATTGATATAGTGGATCAGCCGTTTTTCCATTTACATCAATTTTAGCAAACATCGGAAATGTTACACCATAGTTTATTTCACAAAACGACATAATCTCCTCGTTTGTTCCTGGATCCTGATTTAAAAACTGATTGCTTGGAAATCCTAATACAGAAAATCCCTTATCTTTATACGTTTGATACATTTCTTGTAATTCTTTAAATTGAGGTGTAAAGCCGCATTTACTAGCTGTATTTACAATCAATAATACTTTCTCTTTATAATTACTTAATGATTGTAAGTCTCCATTCATTGTTTTAACTTCAAAATCATAAATATTCATTTTATCATCTCCTTATACAGTTAATAATGCATCAACAGAGTAAAGGGAAAGAAATGTTTTTTCCATAAATTCCATCATAATGATCATATCATCTATTTGTTCTTCGGTAATGAAGCGTTTAAAATCAATAGTAATATGATTATTTACTATTTTATCAGCATTAAGTGGATTATAACTAATTTCCTGGACAATCATCATCTCTTTTCCCCATATATCTTCGACTTTATTTTGCAAGGTATGATATAGTATATCTGACTTTTTATGGCGTAAATAAAGGTGAATATAAATAGTCGCACCAATTAAGGCTTCCTTGTTTGTATTTGGCAGTAGCTCTGCAGATAAATTTTGCAAATCAGCCGATAGTTCGAATGTTAACTTTGCGTTTTGCTGATTTTTCAACCTAAACGTAATCGTATAATTTCTTGATAATTTACTACTATTAAATAAATCATTCCGGTCTAAAACGACAATTTTCCCATCTAAATCACTGTCATAAATAAGGCCTTCCATTACGGTTCTCATGTTTTCAAAGGCAGTGGGATCAAACATTCATTTTCTCCTTCTTTACTTTTTAAAAAGCGCAAGAAACTTCCCAATAGCAGCATACAAAAAAATAACGCAGCTACTATTGGCAACGAATACTTGCACTTGATTGCTAAATTTATCTTTATTTAAAATAGCCCTATTGCTTTCCCGTTCTCGTCTACATCCATTTTTAAGGCAGCGGGTTTTTTTGGTAATCCCGGCATTGTCATAACATCACCGGTAAGTGCCACGAGAAATCCTGCCCCGATAGAAGGCTTAAATTCACGAATCGTAATCGAAAATCCTTGTGGTCTGCCAATTAACGAAGGATCATCTGATAAAGAATATTGTGTCTTCGCCATACAAATTGGAAGATTAGCCCAGCCATATTTTTCAAAGTCTGCTATCTGTTTTTTTGCTTTAGAAGAATATTCAACACTTTTTGCTCCATAAATTTTCGATGCAATTGTATGTATTTTTTCTTCGATAGAAGCATCTAATGGATAAATATGTTCAAATTTTTGTTCCTTTTGCTCCAATATAGCTAACACTTTTTTGGCTAATTCGACACCTCCATCTCCACCATTTTCCCACACTTCTGTTAAGGCAACTGGAATTTGCGCTTGTTCACAAAGCTGTTTCAGTACCTCAATTTCCGCCTCTGTGTCTGTCACGAACTTATTAATCGCAACAACAAATGGTAAACCAAATTCTTGAATGCTCTCCACATGCTTTTGTAAATTTGCAAAGCCTGTTTTTAAAGCTTCAGTATTTTCTAAAGAGAGTTCTTGTTTTGCAACTCCTCCATGCATTTTTAATGCACGAATCGTTGCAACAATAACGACAATTTCTGGGTTTATCTCTTTATTTCTCGACTTAATATTCAAAAATTTCTCTGCACCTAAATCTGCTCCAAATCCTGCTTCTGTTACTACGTAATCGCCTAATTTAGCAGCTGTTGTTGTTGCGATGACACTATTACAACCATGGGCTATATTAGCAAATGGCCCCCCATGGATTATGGCTGGAGAATGTTCAATCGTTTGAACTAAATTTGGCTTTATCGCATCTTTCAACAATAAAGTAAGTGCCCCTTCTACTCCCAAATCACCAACAGTGACTGGCTCTTTATCTACATTATAGGCAACAACCATTTGGGATAATCGTTTCTTTAAATCGGTGATATCTGCTGCCAAACATAATACAGCCATAATTTCAGATGCGACTGTTATGTCAAATCCATCTTCTCTAGGTACTCCTTGTAAGGGACCTCCTAAGCCGATTACTACTTTTCTTAAGGCACGGTCATTTAAATCGACTGCTCTTTTCCATACAATTCTTCTTTGATCAATGCGGCATTCATTGCCTTGATGAATATGGTTATCAACTAATGCAGCCAAAGCATTATTAGCAGTGGTAATTGCATGAAGATCTCCAGTAAAGTGAAGGTTAATATCTTCCATAGGTAGCACTTGGGCATTTCCGCCGCCTGCCGCTCCTCCTTTTATGCCCATTGTGGGGCCTAAAGAGGGTTCTCTCATGGCAATGACTGCTTTTTTTTGCAATTTATTTAATGCGTCGCCTAAACCAACTGTCACAGTAGATTTCCCTTCCCCTGCAGGAGTTGGATTAATAGCCGTCACAAGAATTAATTTACCTGATTTATTTTTTTTCAAGTCAATCAAGGCTTGTGAGGATATTTTCGCTTTATATTTTCCGTATAATTCAATATCATCGTCAGATAGGCCAATTTTCTCGGCAATATGTATGATTGGTTTCATTACTGCTTGTTGAGCAATTTCGATGTCAGATTTCATTTCTTTCTTTACCTCCATGATTTTCCTCTGCAATTTTAACCTTCCATTTTATTGTACAATAAAAACCATGTTATAAGTACACGTTTCGACAAAATCACTTTCATGTATCAACTACCATGGCATTCCCTTAATAAAAGATTTTCGATATAAACATAGAAAATATGCTATCATTTAAAAAATTCCAAACATTATGATTGCGACATATTCAAATCAATTTTATAATAAGCTATGTTATCGGTTATAGAAAGTTCCTACCGTCAAACATATATAAACACCAAACATTTTATGTAACACTACTATTTCTACTATGGAAATACAAAATAAGATGATTATTAGGAGGAGACATACCTATATGCCAATAAAAATCCCTCATCTTTTGCCAGCACGAGAAATACTAGAAGATGAAAATATATTTATTATGGATGAAGGTCGGGCAAAAGCACAGGATATTCGCCCATTAAACATATTAATATTAAACTTAATGCCTGAAAAAGAAAAAACAGAGGTTCAAATATTGCGCTTGCTCGGAAATACGCCTTTACAAGTAAATATTTCCTTTTTAAGAACAGCTTCCTATGAATCAAAAAATACGAGTCCATATCATCTTGAACAATTTTATCGAAACTTTGAGGCAATAAAAACAAATAGATACGATGGTATGATTATCACAGGAGCTCCTGTAGAATTAATGAGTTTTGAAGAAGTCGATTATTGGGAAGAATTAACGAAAATTATGGAATGGTCAAAGACTAATGTTACTTCTACTCTCCATATTTGTTGGGGAGCCCAAGCAGCTCTTTATCACCATTTTGGAATAAATAAATATAAATTAGATCAAAAATGTTATGGAATTTATTCTCACTATGTTTTAAATCCATCTGATAAGCTAATGCGCGGCTTTGATGATAGCTTTTTAGCCCCTCATTCAAGACATACAAATGTATCGATACAAGAAATTAAAGAACATCCTGATTTAGAGCTATTATCTGCCTCAGAAGACGCTGGAGCTTTTATCGTTAGCGCAAATAGTGGCAAACAAATTATGGTGACTGGCCACTTAGAATATGATTCTGTTACATTAGCAGAGGAGTATAAAAGGGATAAAGAAAAAGGATTAAACATCCATCTTCCGCTGCATTATTTTCCAAATAACGATCCGAGTGTGCAGCCCTTAAATAGTTGGCGCTCACATGCCCATTTATTGTTTTCTAATTGGCTGAACTATTATGTCTACCAAGAAACACCTTACGAATGGAAATAAAATAGAGAGCTAGCTTAAGAAGATACAAAAAAAGCGAGGGTAGAAGTCGATTGACCCGCGAACCCCCTCGCTATTATGCCATTCCCAACCAATTTAGCCATTATTATTGCTACCACTTGTAAAATAAACTTCTTCATATGGTTGAATAACGACAAATCCCTCTCCTGCAAATTTCATCTGTATCGATTCTCCACTTCCTCTTCCGAAAAAGGTTTTAAGCGAAATATCTGTTACAAACTCTGGCTGCAAGTTTCCAGACCATGCAACAGTAGCATTCGGATCTGTAAAAACAGGGTTATGTGGAGTAACTCGTAGCGTAAGTGGTTCGTAATGAGATGTTATCGCAACCATTCCTCTTCCAGTTAGATTTATATTAAATAAACCACCAGAAAGCATGCCTGCAATTCTTCTCATTAGCTTGATATCCCATTTGATTGTTGGTTCAAAAGCGAGAAGATCATTACCGTTTACAAAAATGGAATCTCCATTTAAATGCAAAATAGAAATTTTCTTTCCTTGGTCTGCTAAATATAGCTTCCCACTCCCTTCTGCTTTCATTAATGAAGCGCCTTCTCCTGTAAGTGCTTTCTTAAACATCTTTCCTATACCATGCTCCAAAATCCCTTCCCGTGTAAATCGAATATTTCCACGATATGACACCATACTTCCAGCTTTCGCCCATATTTGACTCGCTAAATTTATTTCAAGCATTCTTTCTGTTTCTAACTCAAAAACTCCCTCATTCTTATCTTTTTGCTCTGTCTTTGCCAAGAATTCTTCTAATTCATATCTTCCCATGCTCTCACCTCTTCAATAAATTGTTAATTTAAGGATATCATCTAGTAAGTTGCATGAAAATATATAAATAGGGTAGAAATAAATATATTTACTACTGTAAATGTAAAATAGAGTATGATAATTCCCCTTACATTTGTAAATACTATTGTTTAGTAGAAGGATAAGATTTATCTATTTACTAGGAAGGAGCAAAGTAGAATGGAAAAAATTATCGCTGTTGAAAGAAATTATATGGGAGACATTATTAGTTTTAAAACTTCAAACGGAAGAGTTATTTCTTATCGTAAAGCATTGATGGATATTGAAACAGGTGTTATAGAGGGGGTAGAAATCACTGAAAATGTACAAGAGGAAGAGGATTTATCTTTTTCCATTATAGATAGCTTTGACAATTATCCATCTATCTTTTAACTGCTTTCAAAAAAAATAAGGGCAATTCTCTGTCGGCATCATGCTGCTTTAGCATATACCTAGAGAGAATTACCCTTTCTTTATTCTAGCGAATCATTTTTTTGCTGAATTATTTTTAATACTTTCGTATACTCTGGATTTTCCTCAAAAAATTGAACTAAATCACCAATTCGATCAATAGAATCCCAGCTTAAATGATGCTCTATTCCTTCCACATCTTCATAAATATTCTCTTCTTTTACTCCGATAATTCTAAGTAATTGTTCTAAGAGTTCATGTCTGTATACTAAGCGTTTACCGATTTTTTTTCCTTTTGGTGTTAAAACCAAGCCTCTATATTTTTCATAAACAAGATATTCATCCTTATCCAATTTCTGAACCATTTTTGTCACAGAGGAGGGATGTACAGATAAGCCTTCCGCAATATCTGATACTCTTGCATATCCTTTATCTTCAATTAGGTTGTAAATGCGTTCAATATAGTCTTCCATACTAGGTGTCGGCAATTCAACCCCTCCTTTACCAGGATTTCTCCTTTTTCTATTCTATTCGAAAATATTTGTTTGCGTTTTTATCTATGTATGTACTGCCCATTAAAAAAGGACTCCCACTATTTGAATATCAAAAACTTTTATCGAACAAATATAAAGCAATTTTAGTGGAAAGAAATAGCCTTTAAAAAAGGCATGGATTAAAAGAACATTTCTTTAGCATTTTACTATAAAAAAAAAGGGGAAACAAGATTCTTTCAAACGTTAGATTTTTTTATATAGCTGTCTTGCTTCCACTAATAGGATAAAAATTGCTTTATTCACCTATAGTATTACTGAGATAATTCGAGGAAAATCTATTCTGGGAATTCCATTTTCCAACTAAAATATTCATTATCTTGATTCTTCTCATATTTCATCATTGCATCAAATTTATTCCCTTTTTTACTCACTAAACCTTTAACAGGAGCTTTACCATTTTTCAGTAAATGTTTAACCATTGTTTTCGTCGGTTTTTTCTTCATAGTTGCAAGAAATTTATCATTCTTCCAAATGACGAATTTACAACCATTCTTCCAATTACTGCAGCCAAATCCTTTTTTTCCTTCCACTACAGAATGTCCACAAACAGGACATTTCCCCAACACTTCTGTCGTTTGTTTAGCATCTGTTACTTCTTGAATAATGACATCTGCTTCGTTTTTTATCGTTTCCACTGCGCTTGATGTGAAGTTACTGATCATTTGCAAAAATTGCTTTTTGCTAAATTGCCCTTTTTCCATATCATATAGATCTTTTTCTAGTTTCCCAGTAAAATCTAAATTAAATAGATCTTTAATTGGGAATGTATCAACTATTCTTCTTCCTAAATCAGTGCAGACTAAGTTCTTATTTTTTGCCTCAATATACCCTATATCCTTAAGCTTCTTTATTGTTTCTGCACGTGTTGCTGGCGTTCCTATACTAAAACCACTTAAGATGGTTAAAACATCTTCTTCATTTTCCGCATCAAAATTTTTTCCGCATGTTTCCATCAGCCTTAGTAATGTCTTTTCCGTATGCTCTTTTGGAGGCTGGGTAGTATGAGTTGTTGTTACTGCATCGCTAGTGAAAACCTCTTCTCCTACTTGTACCATTGGAAGCATAACATCTTTCGATTGAATTTTCTCTATCTTTTTCCAGCCTTCTACTAATTGAACCTTACCTTTCGTTATAAAGCTACCTTTAAGTTCTAGAAGATTTATACTTGTAATGATTTTTGTCTCTTCTACCTCAGCAACTGGCATAAACTGCATTAATAAACGATTTTTTATCGCCTCATATACTTGTTGTTCCTCTTGGCTTAATCGTTTAGGCAATACATACGTAGGAATAATTGCACTATGACTCTCTACTTTTTTATTATCGAAAATTCGTTTGGATGAAAAAAATTTAACTTCCTCTTTAAATGGTAAATCTGCCGCAAGAAGATTTACTACTTTTTCCGTTTTCGAAATAAGGCTTTCTTCTAAAGCAATGCTTGCTGTTCTCGGATACGTTATATATTTTTTTTCATACAGACTTTGTGCTACCTTCAATACTTTATCTGCTGTCCAACCTTTATATTTACTAGTTATATAGCCTTGAAGATTAGAAAGATTAAATAAAAACGGTGGATATTCCTTTTTCTTCTGCACCTTTTTATCTGCTATAATTGCGGTTTTCCCGTTAATCTGTTCCTCTAACTCTTTTAAATATTGTTCCGACTTAAACTTTTCTTCCCTATTTTCTATATAGGCACCTAAATAACTGCTTCCGTTTTCCGTTAAAAAGGTTGCTTGTAGTTTATAATAATTTTCTGGAACAAAGGTTTCAATTTCTTTATCACGATCATAAATGATCTTAAGCGTAGGTAGTAAGACTCTTCCGATATTTAAAGCCTTCCCTTTGCCCTTTTGATATTTTAAAGTGGCAACAGATGTTAAGTTAATCCCGATTAGCCAATCTGCCCATTGTCTGCTAACACCTGCATCTTGTAAGGGACGCAGTTCTTTGTTGGAACGAAGATTTTCTAATCCATTTAATACTTCTTTAGGCGTCCATTCATTCAATAATAAACGATAAACTTCCTTTTCGGTTCTTAAATTATAAATAATACTATCCCCAATAAGCTGTCCTTCTCGATCATAGTCACATGCAGAAATAATTGTATCTACATCTGATCTTTTCATCAGTCTGTGGATGATTTTAAGCTGTTTTTCGGCGCCACGATCTGGCTTATCTTTATTTTTAGAATCTGACTTCACTTTATATTGAAACTTACTTGGGATAAAAGGAAAGTTTTCTAGTTTCCACGTAGCCATTTTTTCATCATAATCTTTTGCATCATTTAATTGCAATAAATGTCCGAATGCCCATGTAACAATATAGCCATTTCCTTCAAAATAGCCATCTTGTCTATTTTTTATTTTTAATGCATCTGCAATATTTTTAGATACAGATGGTTTTTCCGCCAATATTAATTTCATCTATATCACCTTTTTTCATTTCTTACATTCATTAATATTTTTTATACAAGATAACATTATAATCGCAAAAAAGAGAAATGTATAGAAAGGGGTAAATTTATAAAAATGCAAATGGAGTAAGTTAGAGGTTTTTATTGACTTCATTATATATGTTCATTTTTCTTACCTTTTACAACGAAGAGAATTAAAAAGAAGATAATGGTGTGGGGGAATGTTGAGCTATCAAATTACGCTCATTATTGTTTTTTTTCCATGCTATACTAAATTAATTAGACGGAGACCATAACTGTATTAGAGTCCCCGTCCATTATAAAGTTTAAGAAGGAGCATAATGTTAATAGGCTACCTTTAAAGATTTTTTTATTTGTAAATACTGTTCTAATTCTTTTATGACAAAAAAGACATGTGCTTGTTCCTCAAAAGAACGCCAATCATTCGGTAGTTTATCGTGTTTAATCATTTCCTCTAGTCGCTGAAGCTTACTTAAAAACAGTACAGCTGTATTACCTGAATG
The DNA here is from genome assembly GCF_001076885.1 of Bacillus sp. 522_BSPC. GTDB lineage: Bacteria > Bacillota > Bacilli > Bacillales > Cytobacillaceae > Niallia > Niallia hominis. The sequence continues at coordinate 5,092 of NZ_JVDT01000036.1, read as the reverse complement.
GACACATAAACTCAGTTCTTCTAAAAAGTCAGCTACAAGCTCTCTTTGATTATCAAGCGTTTCGACAGTTATAATCCGATCAAATAGCCTAGAAATGATTTCTAGTTGCTTTTCTCTAATCGTAAAATATTTATAATAATAATTTTCTTTTCTAGAAAAATGATTTTCGACATCACGATATGCAACGGATTTAGCAAATTGCACTTCATCAGATGCTTGTTTTAACTTTAATGCAAAATCTTCTTTCATTTCCTTTGTGCGAAGATACACAACCATATCCATCAAAAGAGCTTTAAAGTATTGCTCGATATCTTTTTGATGTACTTTCATTTCTTTATCGAGACTTGGCATATAACTATTAACAAGTAATGCTGCACCAATTCCAATTATAATTAAGCCTAACTCATTAAATACAACCTGCCACGACATTTGATTGGTAGAATAAATATGAAGAATAATAACCGTACTTGTTACTACACCTTCATTTACCTTTAATAAAACCGTTGTTGGGATAAATAATAATAGTAACAGCCCAATAATATAGGGCTCAAAAGCAATTCCCTCAAAGAAAATATACGAAAATGGAATAGCAAGCATACATGCAATAAAACGCGATAAGGCACTATGAAGTGATTTCTTTTTGGAATTTTGTACACACAGGATTGTTATTATCGCAGAAGATACATAGAAATCTAAGTGGAAAAACTGAGCAATAGATATACCTATGCTAACTGCCACTGCTGTTTTAAATGTACGATAACCAATTTTATACTTTTTTAATTTTTGCAAAGCTCTTTGCATTTGCATCATTAATCACAACCAGTAACTAGTAAATCATCCTGTAAAGAAGCTAGCCTCGTATTTATGGCAATTTTATCACCAGGCTTTACTAATAATTCCACAACAGATCCACTAAAAGGAACACTTACATCTTTTATTTCCCCTGCTAAAGTTCTAATAGTTAAAATCGTTTCCCACTCATAAAAATAAGCTTTTTCTTTCATTAGAATTTCATTTACAGTTCCTTCAAACGGGCTAAGTATCATCTGATTTTCTCTGGATATTTCATAATACGGACTTTGACTGCTCTTTACAATCGTTTCAATCATTTTAATAAATCTTCCCTTTTTATTTATAGTTTTTTACCTAATGACATTCGTTTATTTTATCCAAAAATAAACTTGGCTTAATTATTGTAATCATGTTAATAAAAACACATTTTCCCCTATAATTCAATAAGTTCGAGAATTATTTTTTCATAGGAAATTTTTGCAAGAAAAAATTCATAGAAAATCCCACTCGTATTCGATTTTCCACGTTAAGAAATGAAAGCGGAATCAAGTCTGTTATATCAAAAGTTACCTTCAATCACATGATATAATAAAAAACTAGCTGGTTAGCTAGTTCACATAAAATACTTTTTTATCTTACTGTCTGTTTGGATATACCAATTTTCTTTTTCAATAATATTCGATACAGTTAAAATAAGAGATGGGATCTTTTCTACATTGAATACGATTAAGCCGATTTTTTTAACCATAATGACAAAGGACTCCCCATGTGAAAAAGTGGGTAACACATTCCCTAATTGAAGAATGCTTTTTACAACTGCCTCCTTGCTGCCATCCTCTAATACAGTATTCGGTGTAAATCGCAAAATCCAATTTTCATTTTCAATCGAAAATCGATACATTATAGCCACCTTCTTATTCTATTTCCTTTAAAAACAAAACTGCTACTTCATCATATGTTGAAAATGAATATTTATGAAATATTTTATCAAAGTCAAGAAATGATATAAATTGATGAAAAAGGAAAGACTTCACACTTGAAGAAATTATTAATAGTATTTTTGGTTTATTGTATCCGTTTTCTATCTAATTTTAACCAAGTAAGCCTTTTCAAAATTTCGGTGAAGTTTTCAGAAAAAACGCTTAGAAACCTTGACTACATATAGGTTATCGTGTATATTATAGACATCATTTAACAAAATTCAGAATAATTATTTTCTATTATTATTTTGTTCTATGAAAATATTTATTTTATAGGCACCAATCATGTGTCTTGAAAGGCTTAGGAGGAAATTTAATATGCAAAACGGTAAAGTAAAATGGTTCAATAACGAAAAAGGATTTGGATTTATCGAAGTTGAAGGTGGAGACGATGTATTCGTACATTTCACTGCTATTCAAGGCGAAGGTTTCAAGTCATTAGAAGAAGGACAAGAAGTTTCTTTCGAAATCGTTGAAGGAAACCGCGGACCTCAAGCTGCTAATGTTGTTAAACTATAATTAATAAACAAATATATTAATAATAGTAGTCAGGGGATTTTTCTAGAAGTTTTCTTCTTGAGAAGTCCCCTTTATTTTTGCCCTTATTAATACAACTAGTTCTTTTCGAATCTTAATATAAGAGAAAAAGGTGGAAGTATGTTCCCCCCTACTTCGCACCAGATAACTTTTCCCCGTATTCCTTTAGCTTATATCCCACCGTACACTGCGAAATACAGAAGCGGTGAGCTCCTCTTTTTCCTAACTCTAATTTATTTTGTCGATATAAAAAACAATCTTTGCAATAATCTTTCATTAACTCATCTGCTTCTTCAATCAGTTTCTTTCGTTCCAAGCTCCACCCCTCCTTTATTTATAACGATCATTAAATCAATTGCATTTTACTATAGATACGCTTTCCTTCTAGGCTTTGCGTTGCAAGCTTATCCGCTTCTTTATTTTCATTTCTTCCAATAGAAGTATATATCATATTTAAATGTAATTTTTTTATTTTAGCTTCAATTCGATCAAGCCATCTATTTAAGTCCTCTTCATAGCATGGCCATTCGCCTTCTAATTGCTTCAATACTACTTGTGAATCCCCTTTTACTTCACAAGTAACATCCCTTACCTCTAGTTCCTCCAAAAGATTTAAAGCGTGAAATAGAGCTGCGTATTCTGCTTCATTATTAGAAAGAATATCATGAAATAGTTCATTTGCCCGAACTCTAAATTTCTTTTTGCCCTGCTGAAAGAAAAGAACAACACCGATTCCTGCTGTTTTTGTTTCCTTGTGGTAGCCGCCATCAAAATATACCGTAAAATCATGTGGCTCCTCTTCCATTTCTTCATTCAATTTTCGTAATTCCTTTAATGTCCAGCTTGTTCCTTTTTCATCATAAAAAATTAGATCCTTTGTATCATTTCGTTTCTCCAGTTCTTCCCCCATTTCAAGAGCAAGAGCTGATTGAATCCAATCAGAAGTAAAATGAATACTTTCCTTCTTTTTCTTCATCTGAAATGTATATTCCAATTTGTATTTCATAACGGTACAACCTTTCTATAAGTAAAGTAACTTTCGAAGCTTCGAGGTCTTATTGCTTAGTAGTTGGATAAAAAGCTACTCCTAAAGAAATTATAAAAAACATTACCATCACAACTTTTTTTCATTTATAATATTTTACATCGTTTCATTTATACATTGTACTTTTTACAGTAACCCTTGCTTGTCATTATATCATTTTTCAATTCATCAATAGGAGCCTATCTACTATTTATTAACTAGGTTACATATTTAATGATATATATACAGCTATTACGTTTTGTATGAAAACTAAATGTAAAATAACTAGTACAGTCATTGATTAATCATATCAAAATTTCAGGAGGTATCAAAATGATTGAAGTTTATATTGATGGCGCCAGTGCTGGAAATCCTGGTCCTAGTGGCGCTGGCATTTTTATAAAAGGGCATGGTTCTGCAGAAAGATACTCCTTCCCACTTGGGTTAATGAGTAATCATGAAGCAGAATATTATGCACTCATTAAAGCTTTAGAAATCTGCATTAATCAAAACTATCGCACAGTGAGCTTTCTTACAGATTCTGAATTAGTAAGTCGAGCTGTTGAAAAGGAATTCGCTAAAAATAAAAAATATGCTCCTCTCCTTGATCAAGCCTTAAAGCTTATAAGAGAATTGGATTTATTTTTTATTAAATGGATTCCAAGTAATGATAATAAAACAGCCGATGAATTAGCAAGACTTGCCATTAGAAAAAATAATTAAGGAAAGGAATCATCCGTTGAAAATACTTACTTCCCAAAGATTTGCAGATTTATCCCTTTTATTTGTTGCTCTAATATGGGGTTCGACCTTTGTAATCGTTCAAAATGCAATAGCTTTTTTACAACCACTTATCTTTAATGGGATTCGCTTTTTCCTAGCTGCTCTTTTTTTATTTCTATGGTTACTTCTATTTAAGCCTTCCCAACTGAAGCAAATAAATATACATTGTTTAAAAGCCGGAATTATTTTAGGTATTTGTTTATTTATCGGCTATGCTTTTCAAACAATTGGGCTTGTCTATACTACTAGCTCGAAAGCAGGTTTTATAACTGGACTAAGTGTTGTGCTTGTTCCTTTATTTATGTATCTTTTTATGAAACAAGCTTTATTGATCAACCATATTATTGGTGTTATTATTGCAACAATTGGCCTCTATCTCCTAACGATAAGCAATGTATTTTCTTTTAATATTGGTGACTTTTTTGTATTTATTTGTGCGATAGGCTTTGCATTGCAAATCATCTTAACAGGAAAATATAGCAAACAATATCCCACATTATTATTAACAATTATGCAACTTTTGACAGTTTCAATTCTTGGGTTTATTGGTAGCTTTTTATTTGAAAATCCAAAAGCTAATTTTAAAGTGAATATCCTTTTTCACAAAGAAGTAATAATTGCTTTACTCATAACTGCTATCCTTGCTACTGCTGTTGCATTTATAATCCAAACAAGCTTACAAAAATATACCAATTCTACTAGGGTTGCGTTGATTTTTGCAACCGAACCAGTATTTGCAGCAATGACTGCATACCTATTTAATAATGAACAGTTAACAGCTAGTGCTACGATTGGTTGTATGCTGATTTTATTAGGAATGGTTTTTTCCGAATTACCGAGGAAAACACTGCTTGCAGCATTTAAACGGGGTAGCTTTATTGAGAAATAATTAAATCATGTCCTTAGATTTACTGTACCTCTCCACATTAATGAAGAGGCTGGGACAAAACTAAATAACTAATCTTTAAAGACGAAC
>NZ_JVDT01000035.1 GCF_001076885.1 Bacillus sp. 522_BSPC | reverse complement strand
TGAAAGTAGTGAAAAAGGCGTTCATCCCGGAAATGAAAACCACATCTAGCATTGCATCATGTTGTAAAAGAGGCGTTCACCCCAAAAAGCAACCCCACATTTAGCTTTCCTCATCAGAAAAAAATCGTTCATCCCCATAAAGATACTTCTATAGTTAACTTTTTTTCAAAAAAGTAATAAACCACTATTTGTCCCTCGGAAAATTTACAAACATATTACATTCTAGCGAGTCATAGACTATTCAAGAAGTAAGGAAGGTTTACTAACTGCCATGAATGGAGGAATGGATGAGTATATTGCAATCAGGAACTCCCAACTACTTGAAGACAATTAATAAAAGAAAAGTGCTACAAGAAATTATCGAAGGAGATAATCTTTATTCCAGAGCAAGTTTGGCAAAAAGGTTGAAGCTAAGTAAACCGACTATATCGGCATTGGTAGATGAACTGGTGGAAGAAGGCTGGATAATTGAAAAAGAAAGCAAAAAGGCAGCAAAGAGAGGGGGACGAAAACCGGTTCATTTAGTCTTTGATAAACAATTTAAATATACCATTGGCATTGATATTGGCGGAACCTCGACAGAACTAGCGATTATGGATTTGGATGGTGGCTTGATTCTTCATCGAAAAATCGATACACAGGATGGATTGAAGAAAGATTTTATTCTTTTACTAGTTAATGAAGTAAATGCAATGCTAGAAGACAAAAATATATGTCATACGAAAGTGTTGGCTTTGGCGATTGGTGCGCCGGGAATTACTGATTCGAATCAGGGAATCGTGATGGAAGCACCAAGCTTAGGGTGGCTCCACTATCCATTGAAAAGGGAGATGGCAGAGCATTTTCCTTTCCCGATTTACATTGAAAATGATGTGAATATGGCGGTGTTGGGAGAGTGCTGGAAAGGTGCTGCTAAAGATAAATCCCATGTAGTTTTAATAACGATTGGAACAGGAGTAGGCTGCGGAATTGTAATTAATGGAGAATTATTTCGCGGTGGTCAATATGCAGCTGGAGAAATAGGCTACATGATTACTAATAAAGATCAGGCAAGCCAAGGATTTGAATCGGTGTTTGAGGGCTATGGTTTTCTCGAAAATCAGGTAGGTGGTCCGTCTATTGTGAAACAGTATCAAAGCGGTTCTGCTACAAAGAAGGAGAACGCGGAGAAAATATTTCAAAAGGCAATCGAAGGAGAAGCACTAGCGGCTAAAATCATTAACGAGGCTTTGGATCATCTTGCTGTATCTTTAATAAATGTTGCTGCATTGCTTAATCCTGAATGCATCGTATTAGGGGGAGGGATTTCCAAATCAGGCCATTGGTTTTTGCCAAAACTACAAGCGAGAATCGAGCATTATCTGCCTGAACAAAGTAGAACAACGGTAATGCTAACAAAGCTGCCGCATGCTTCCTTGCTTGGCGCAACCGTTCTTTGTATGAAAAAACATGCATTATTGTCTAGTTGAAAAAATAGATTAGAAGGGAGATATACATGCTCTTTCAAAATGCTTTTAAAGTGGTTGATATTCATGGGCATTTACCTGCGAAAAAAGGCAGTAGTTTTATTAAAAGATCCAAAACGGGGGATGCCTATAATGCAGAAAGATCAGAAAGAATGAGGTTAACTTGGGATTTTCCCCATCCTTCAGAGGAAACAGACGAGCAAAAAGCAATCCCGCTCATGGATCGATGGCTAGCAGAGCTCGATACATATGGTGTAGAAGTCATGAACTTTCTTACGGCAGAAGACAATGATGATATGGCTGCGAAAATTAGCGAGCATTCAGACCGATTTATCGGGTTTGCTCATCATTCTATCGAAAGTAGCGATGCTCTGCCCGAGCTAAAAAGAGCGATTGAACAATTAGGATTAAAAGGCTATAAAATGTTTGGGCCCCTTGTGAATAGACCGTTGCATGATGAAGCCTTAATGCCAGTTTGGCAATATTTATCAGATAACCAACTGCCAGTTTTAATTCATTTTGGATTGTTAGGCAGAGCTGGTGGAATAGTGGAACATCAAAATATGTCTCCCCTTGCGATTTTTCAAGTAGCAAGAGAATTCCCAGATCTTCCAATCATTATTCCTCATTTTGGTGCAGGCTACTTCAAAGAGCTGTTACATTTATGCTGGAGCTGCCCAAATGTTTATGTCGATACATCTGGCTCTAATCAGTGGGTAAGATGGATGCCATATCCATTAGATTTAGAGACGCTCTTTCGAAAAACATTTGAATTGATTGGACCAGAAAGAATTATATTTGGCACAGATTCCAATGGCTTTCCGAGAGGCTTTTCCTATCGATATTTACAAGATCAGGTAAGAGTATGCAGAGAAATTAATATGAGAGAGGATGATATGGAGAATATCTTTGGGAACAATGCACGCCGTTTACTCAATTTAGAGATGGGAGTGAAGCAGCTGAATGCCAGACAGTAGATCACATATATATGTAAATCATATCCTAGAACCTACCTACGATTTTACCAAGCAACATTTCCTTCCCTACTTATTAGAAATTAATATCGCACATGCTACCATGTTAGCCCGCCAAAAAATCTTAAAAATCGCAGATACCGAAAAAATCATTAAAGCGAATCAAGGCATATTAGCGAAAGGCTATGGAAAGAATTATGATCCTATCTTTGAAGACTTATTTTTTATGATAGAAGAAGATTTAAAACAAGAAATCGGCGAAGAGCTTGTAGGGAATATGCATATTGCCTTCAGTCGAAACGATATGGATGCTACCATGTACAGGATGTTAGCTCGTGAAAAGCTTTTGCATTTTCTCACCGTGCTTATCGAATTAAAAAAGGTATTGCTGGGTCTTGCAAAAGAACATGAACGAACGATTATGCCAGCCTATACACATAATCAGCAAGCACAGCCGACTACTTTGGCCCATTATCTTTTAGCCATAGATAGTAGCTTAGAGAGAGATCTGGAGAGAGGCTTTTCTCTTTTAAAAAGAATAAATCAGTCGCCAATGGGTGCTGCTGCTCTAGGTACTTCTGGCTTTCCAATTGACCGTCCTTTTATGGCAACACAATTAGCTTTTGATAAAGCGATGGAAAATTCCTATGATTCGATTAGTGCCGCAGATTATATGCTTGAAATAGCTAGTGTAATCAAAATTGCCTTAAGCACCTTGTCCCGCTTTACACATGATCTTATGTTTTTTACGACAAATGAAGTAGATGCAATCAGGCTAGATGAAAGCTTAGTGCAAACATCAAGCATCATGCCTCAAAAACGAAATCCATCATCCTTAGAACATACCAAATCCCTTATTAGTAGAACAATTGGAGAAATAAACGCCGTATTTATGATGCCACATAATGCACCTTTTGGGGACATTGTCGATATCGGGGATGACATCCAACCTATTCTTATTAATGGCTTTTCTCATTCTTATCAAATCATCGAATTACTGACAGAAATTCTTAAATCTATGGAGGTGAATGTAGATAAGCTCTTTACCCGGTGCTGTGAAGGCTTTTCCACCGTCACGGAATTAGCAGATGTGCTTGTAAGAGAATGCCATTTATCCTTCCGTGATTCTCATCAAATTGCCAGTGTTTTAGTCCAACAATTATCTAGCTCTGGGAAAAAAATAAATGATGGCTCTGCTGAATTGGTTAAACAAATTGCCAAGGAAATATTGGGTACACCACTTGTTTTTACAGAAGCACATTATAAAAATGCGATTGATCCCTATCAATTTGTCCTTGTTCGCTCCGTACTAGGAGGTCCTAATCCGAAAGAAACAGAGAGGCAGCGGATACGCTCCACTCAACATGTAGAGGCTTTTTCTAAAGAAGTAGAAACATATAGACAGAAATTTACTTCTTATAAACAGCTACTACACCATAACAGCTACAACGTGTTAAGTAATAATAAATAACTTGTTTAATAGGAGGGGTTCTATTGAAAAAAATGTTAGGTGTTTTTCTTTTTCTCATAGTGTTAATGGTAGTTGTTGGCTGTTCAAAAGGAAAGGAATCTGGGGGAGAAGAAGGGGATACAGTAACCATTGAATACTGGCAATATGCCTATAAGGCTAAAGTTGATTTAATGGATGAGCTTATTAAAGAATTTGAAGAAGCAAATCCAGGTATCAAAGTAAAGCAAACAACCTTCCCTTATGAGCAATACAATGAAAAAGTGGCTACATTAGTTCCAGCTGGAAGAGGTCCAGATGTCATTAATTTATATTATGGCTGGCTTCCGAAATACATTGATTCAGGTTATTTACAGCCTCTTCCGGAAGATACATTCCCGGTAGATCAAATTGAAAGTGAATACTTCTCCTTAGTAAATGCAGCGAAATTGGATGATAAGTATTGGGCAATTCCAACGGCTGTTCGTACACTGGCGCTTTTTTATAACAAAGATCTTTTCGAAAAAGCAGGCTTAGATTCGAACAGTCCACCAGAAACATGGGATGAATTAGTAGATTATGCGAAAAAGCTGACAGTCAGAGAAAATGGAAAGTTAGTAACAGAAGGGATGGCATACGAAATAGGAGCTCAGTTGAACAACTGGTTTTATGATGCCTTAGTTTATCAGGCTGGTGGTCAAGGATTAAGTGAGGATCGGAAGCAAATTCTTTGGGATGATACTCCTGCTGGGTTAGAAGCATTTACGTATTTAGTGGAATTTGGATCCAAGCATAAGGTTGGGGAAAGCGGATTTTATACAGATGATGTAACAGCATTTAAAACAGGCAATGCAGCGATGAATATTGATGGCTCCTTCCGTCTGGGAACATTGGCTACAGATGCACCTGATTTAAATTATGGAGTTGCGCCACTGCCATCCTATAAAGAGAAAGCAACCCAATCATCATTCTGGGCAAATGGCATTACTGCAAAAGTAGAAGGGGAAAAATTAGAAGCATCGAAAAAATTCTTAGCGTTTTTAACAAGTGATGAAGTGATGGAACGCTGGATTGATGAGGTAGGGGAACTGCCAGCAAAAGAAGCGGTAGCAACACAAGATAAATACGTAAATGATCCGCTATATGGTCCATTTATTGAACAGCTTCCTTATGCGAATGCACAATTCTATGTCGACGAAACCGCGCAGAGACAGTATGTTATTGATGCGGTGAATGAAGTATTGCTAAATGGGGTTTCTATTGAGGATGCTTATAATGAATTTGCGGCTAAATCACAGAAGCTTTACGATGACTATTGGAGTAAAAAGTAAATCTGATGGGATAAAGAAAGGCGAATTTCGTCTTTCTTTATTCAGAAAGGAGGGGGCTCCATGACTAGTAAGAACGATTCTATTGTCAAAAAAAAGACTGCTAGATTCACGTTAAAACAGCAAAAATATATATTTGTGTATACTTGCTTGCTTATTCCTCTTCTCTTTTTTATTTCGATTCGATTTTTGCCAACACTTTATACCTTTAATATAGGATTCCGGGAATGGGATATTCTTTCGGAGGAAAAACCATTTGTTGGAATGGATAATTATATGACTCTTTTTAAAGATGAAATTTTTCGAAAAGCACTAGTAAATACGTTCATCTATGTTGTATTTGGTGTCATTGGGCAGTTGCTGTGCGGGATAGGGGTAGCTTTACTGCTGCAAAGAATCAATAAATTTGTCGGTGTGTTCCGAGCGATATACTTTATTCCTTATGTGACAAGCATTGTTGCCGTAAGCTGGGTTTTCAAATGGATTCTAATGAACAACGGGATTGTGAATGATATCCTGATGAAATGGGGCTTTGAGGCCCAGCTTTTTCTAAAATCACCGGATCAGGCGATTTATATTATTATCTTAACAATGATATGGCAAGGCTTAGGCTTCCAGATGATTATCTTCTTAGCTGGCCTTGAAAATATTCCGAAAATGTTCTATGAAGCAGCAGAAATAGATGGGGCGAATAGCTGGAATAAATTTATTCATATTACTTTGCCCTTATTAAATCCGACAATCGTATTTTCCGCTGTCATTGGAAGTATTAGCTTCTTACAAACCTTTACACAGGTCCAAAATATGACACAGGGTGGACCACTGAATTCAACGATATCGGTTGTGCTTTATATTTACGAATTAGCATTCCAGCACTTTGATATGGGCCTAGCTTCTGCGGCAACCGTTCTGTTATTTATTATTATTTTAATCATAACCATTATTCAAATGAAGGTATTAACGAAGAAATTTGAATACTAGAAAGGTGTGGGGGTGAAGACTTGAAAAAAAGAAGGTACTTTAAAAAATCGATTGTCTATATTCTACTAACCGTGGGTGCAATTTTTATGTTGTTTCCATTTATTTGGATGGTATCAACATCCTTTAAACCGCCATCTGAAGTATATGGACTAAAGCTGCTTGCTGACCATCCTACTTTAGACAATTATCGAAAAATCATGGTAGATACGCTATTTAATAAATGGTTTTTTAATAGTTTTATCGTTGCAATTATTACTACCTTAAGTGTTGCTTTATTTGACACTCTTGTTGGCTATGTTATCGCTAAATTTTCGTTTGTTGGGAAAAATATTATCTTTTTATTCATCCTAAGCTCTCTTATGATTCCGACCGAAATGCTAATTATTCCTTGGTATATCATGTCTACCGATTTAGGCTGGGTCGATACTTACTGGGGAATTATGTTTCCAGGCGTCATATCAGCTTTTGGCATTTTTCTGATGAAGCAGTTTATGGAATCTATCCCAGATGATTTGCTTGATGCAGCAAGAATCGATGGATTAAATGAATTCAAGATTTTCTTTCAAATCGCCATCCCACAGGTTTATCCAGCCTTATCAGCACTTTGTATTTTCACTTTCCTAGGAAACTGGAATGCCTATCTATGGCCCCTTATCGTCATCGAAACAGAAGAAATGCGAACACTGCCTGTCGGACTTGCCTTTTTCTCCGGCGAAAACCAAACCTATTGGGAAATCGTCATGGCAGGCGCAACGATAGCCGTCGTTCCACTCATCATCGTCTTCTTGATCTTCCAACGCCATATTATAAAGGGAATTACGCTGACGGGGTTGAAGTGAGGTTGGTTGGGACATGGGGTCAGGTTCCTTGTCCCACGCTGGTATCGAGGAGTCGAGATGTGGGGGGATGGTTATGCATTTTACTGGATTCGTTAAAACAAAAGGAACCACTTAGGTTTCTTTTTTTTGGGTGAAACCAAAGCGATAATATATATAAATCATAATAGATTCATTAATGCAACGTGAGATATACGGAGTATAAAGAATTGGGCTGACATCAAAAGGTAAGCTTAAGAATTCACTGCAGATAGTCCTATAAGATAAGGGACTTATGAATAGGAGTCAGTCTATAATAGGAAGATAGTCACGTAATCTATTGAAATAGAAAAAATGATGGTGTGGAATGATAGCGTTTCCCCTCTCTTAATTTCCACATTAAAAAGGTAAAAGATGCTGTATGGAAGGTAACTAATATTGAGATATAATGAAACCGTATTCAGATGAGGTGATAATATGAAGCAGGCTTACGAGGATAAATATAGGAAAATCATTCAATTTATTCTAGACAAGGGAATTACGACTCACAATGAAATTGCAGCGATGATGAATGTTTCAACAAAAACAGTGCGCAAATATCTTGAAGACGTTCAGGATATATTGATTCAAACAAATTTATCCTTATCTATTAAGCCACGTGAAGGTGTCACAATAATTGGGGAAAAAGAAGAAATCAAACAATTGTTGAATCATTTGAATATGAAACCTGTGGATTCGATCGAAGACAGAGAGATGTTTGTTTATTCTCAACTATTGAATAGCGATGGATATGTTAAGATTCAAGATTTAGCTGATGAGCTTCATGTAAGTAGAACAACAATGGAACATACCATGCGTGAGGTGAGAAAGACATTTGCCAAAAATAATTTGGATATTATCAGTAACCGTAATGGGTTGAAGCTGAAAGCAAATGAAAATGATAGAAGAAAATTAATGTCTAATGTTATTAATTACTATTGGGGTGGTGTAAGGGCAACTAAAAAAAAGAAACAAAGCCTAAAACTCAATATTATTATGTCGGCTGGAACCAAGGATTTTATCAATTTCAACACTTTAGATAAGGTTGCGGATATTCTAAATAATTTTATTGAGGAATCGGGTTTGAATGTCACAGATTATGAATATCAATCTCTAGCAATTCATTTAGTTATAGCTATTGAGCGAATTAAGCAAGACTTTTATATTGATAAGCCAATTGAAGAGGAAGAAATGTTACTATCAAGTTCATTATTACTGATAAACGCATTAGAAGAAGTTTTTCATATTAACATTCCAAAATATGAACAAGAGTATATTAATATCCATATTTCAGCAATTGAGAAAAACACCTTAAATAATAAAGCTTTCGCTAATGTTGATGTATTAGATCTTAGCGCACAATTAAGGAGCTTGATTATACAAACTTTAGATACGTATCATCCTGATCAAGAATTAATTAAGAATCTTATTGTGCATTTAAATGCTGCAGTAAAACGATTGCAGCTAGGATTAAATATCTACAATCCATATACAGATAAAATCCGTACAACTTTCCAACGTTCTTTTGAAGTTGCCGTTGAATTAACTGGAGAATTAGAAAAGGTATTCAAAATTCATCTCACTGATGACGAAATAGCGTATATTACATTGCATATTCAGGCTTTCTTTGATCGAGAACCAGCAATCGTCAAGAAAGTAGTGCTCGTCTGTAGTAGTGGATATGGAACATCAAAGCTATTGGAACAACGCTTAAAGAAGACATTTTCGAAAAAGCTGATGATAACAAAGGTACTGTCACTTAGAGAGTTACAACATACAGATCTATCGGAAGAACTAATTATTAGCACAATCCCAATTGAAAATAGTCCTGTTCCTGTTGTTGTCGTAAGTCCGTTAATGACAGAACATGACATTAAGCTAGTAGAAGAACAAGTAGGAAATAAATTTGAACGTTCTTATCTTGCTTTTCGTGAGTTAATAAAACAAGAGTTGCTTTTCTTCTCAGAAGATGTGGAAACAATGGAGTCGGTATTGCAAACAATTAGTAACCAGCTCATTCAGCTAGGGTATGCAAGGGATGGCGTATTTGAAAGTGCATTAAAGCGTGAAAATTTGTCATCAACGGCTATGGGGATCTTTGCAATGCCACATGCAGAAGTAGATTATAATGTGCAGCCAAGTATATCAATTTATATCAATTCAACAGGTATTGCTTGGGGAGATGAAAAAGTACACATTGTATTTTTCTTTGCGCTTAATCGAACAGTTAAAGATTCCATTAATGAGGTTTATGCCTATTTTAATGAACTGGTCTCTAATTATTCTGTTATGAAGCGATTAGTGGCAGCTCGGGATGAAAATGACATTCAATCACTTTTGAAGGAGATAAGCTTATGACGACAAAACAGAAGATTCATAAAGATAATATTACGTTAAATTTAGTAGCTAACAGTAAAGAAGAAGTGATTGAGAAATTAGCGAATCTATTATTTAACAATAACTATGTCTCAAATCTAGAAATCTTTATAAAAGATGTAATTGATCGAGAGCAACAAATGACTACTGGAATTGGTAATAACTTAGCTATTCCACATGGGAAAAGTGGCGCAGTTGAAGAATCTACTGTTGCTGTTGCACGCCTACAGCAACCAGTAGAATGGGATTCGCTTGATGGGGCACCAGTAAGTATAGTGTTTTTGTTAGCAATTAAGGATCAAGATAAAGGAGACACACACTTAAGGCTATTAGCAGATTTGTCGGGTAAATTGATGGATGACGATTTTGTGGAAAGTATTAAACAAGCGGACAGTGTGGATGCTTTGTATGATGTTTTATCATTTTTAGAAAAATAAACTTTAGTGAATTTTAGGAGGAAAAAAAATGACTAAATTAGTGGCTGTAACAGCTTGTATTGCAGGAATTGCTCATACGTATATGGCGAAAGCAAACCTTGAAAAATATGCGAAAAAGAATGGCGTAGCTATTAAAGTAGAAACTCAGGGTGCAATGGGAATTGAAAATAAACTAAAATCGCAAGAAATTGAAGAAGCGGATGCAGTTATTTTTGCGGTAGACACTAATGTAGCTGAACGGGAACGTTTTAATGGCAAAAAAATTATTGAAGTAGGTACTTCTGAAGTTGTGAAAGATGGAGCAACGACTATACAAAAAGCGATAGAACTTGGTCAAAAATAAAAGGAGTTTTATAAATCAACGAGGAGGACGGAAAAATGAACGTGAAAAAATTGGGTAAAGAAATGCTAAATCATTTTCAAAGTGGCGTATCTTATATGATCCCCCTTGTAACAGCAGCCGGATTACTCACTTCCATTGCGGTAATTTTTGGAGGTACAAATGTATGGGATCAAACTGATACATTCTGGGGCGTTATTCGTATGATTGGTCAGACTGGACTACAATTTATTGTACCAATGATTGCTGGTTACATTGCATATGCAATTGCTGATCGTCCCGGCTTAGCTCCTGCTTTTATTTGTGGGATGATTGCAAATGAAATGGGTACTGGGTTCATTGGCGGTATGATTGCAGGACTTGCAGTAGGTTATCTAGTGAATTATTTAAAAAAAATCCCAGTTCCTGCGCAGATTATGAGCTTAAAATCGCTAATTATTATTCCTTTTGTAGCAACGGCAGTTGTTGGACTTATTTTTTGGTATATCCTAGGCACACCTATTACCGCATTAACGGAAGCACTTACAGAGTGGTTAAATGGTATGTCTGGTGCAAACGCTGCAATATTAGCGGCTATTCTTGGTGCAATGATGGCATTTGATATGGGAGGACCAGTAAACAAAATTGCTTATGCATTTGGTGTAGCCTCCTTTACCTCAGGTGGATATGCAGCTAGTACTGCAATGCTACTCGCAATTGCTATTCCACCATTCGGTATGTTTTTAGCTACATTACTAAATAAAAAACTATATTCAGAGAGTGAACGCGATAACGGGAAAACAGCTATAATTATGGGAATTGTCGGTATAACTGAGGGAACGATTCCATTTGCGGTTGCTGATCCATTACGTGTGATACCAAGTATTATCGTAGGTACTGCGGCAGGCTGTGCGATAAATGGTGCTTTTGGAGTCACACAAGAAACAATGCTTGCAACCTTTATGGCTATTCCTTTTACATCTAATATTTTCTTATACTGTATTGCTATTTTAGTAGGTGGTTTAATTACTGCGTTGATGGTGAATGGACTTAAGCTGATGAAGTTTAGAAAGAAAGAACAACAACATCAAGCGGATATCTAATTATAGATGAGAGTGTGGGAGAACTTTTATGACAAAATCATATATTGTACAACATACGCATTGGGATAGAGAATGGTATTTTACAACAGAAGATGCCAAAGTCTTAAGTGATCAAGTTTTTACAGAAGTATTAGATGAACTAGAAAGCAATCCAAATGTCAACTTTTGCTTGGATGGCCAATCTTCTATTGTTGATGAGTATATTGAATTAAATCCTGATAAGTTACCTGTTATTCAAAAACTTGTCGAAGAAAAGAGATTATTTGTTGGTCCATGGTTTACTCAAACCGATGCACTATTAGTAGATGCCGAATCTATTCTTAGAAATTTGATTATTGGGATTAATGATACGATGAAAAAATATGGTGAACCAATGATGGTTGGTTATTTACCTGATACATTTGGATTTAATGCCCAAATACCTACATTACTAAATCAAGTAGGAATAGATAACTTTATGTGTTGGAGAGGTATTAATTTTGAAAAGTTGGTAGAATCACCATATTTCGTTTGGAAAGGATTAGGGGATCGTTTTGTTTATGCTATGAATTTCCCTTTTGGCTATATGACAGGGTTGATGACGGTAGAAGCGCAAGAAAATATTGAGGAATTCGTTAAAGAAAAATTGGATCCATCCATTACATTTCTTCAAGAACACGGAGATAATCAAGATATTTTAATCCCTTCAGGAATTGATCAGAAAAACATTGTACGTGACTTTGATAAAGTGGTGGAAGCTTTAAACGAGGTAAGTAACTATGAGAATGTAATTAGTGATTATCCAACATATGTTGATACTATTCGTAAGAAGGAGAACTTACCTAAGTATCAAGGAGAGTTGAGAGAACCTGTTTATTCCAGAGCACATCGCTCAATAGGATCAGTTCGTACGCAAATGAAGCTAGAGAATTTTAAATTAGAGCAAAAGATATTACGGAGAATCGAACCATTAATGGTTATTGCTAAAAAAAATAATATAGAAATTAGCAACGGACTTCTTCAAAGATTATGGAAAAAAGTGCTTGAAAATCAAGCCCATGATAGTATTGGGGGCTGTGTGTCAGATAATGTAGCGGAAGATATCTTTCATCGTATTAAAGAGGCTAATGAAATAGCTGATGGACTGGAGAATTTAATAGCGAAAAAAATTGCTGATAGGCTCGATTTAAAGCCAAATCAAGTTTTAATTTTTAATACAGATCCAAAACCATTTATAGGGGAGAAAGTGGTTCACATTGTTACCCGTAGTAAAAATATTACTTTTACAGAAAGTCAGCAAGCAGTAATTGTTAAAGAAGTCTATTATCCAGAGCGTAAAAATATCATGAAGTTAGTCGCAACTGGGTTTGATTATTTTGATGAACCTTCTTACTATGAATTAGATGTATGTATTAACGTTGAATTACCTGCGCTTGGGTATAAGGTGATTGAATTTTTAGAGAGTACTAATCGAGCGTTAGAGGAGAAGCAGGAAGTTAGTACGACACGAATTCAAAATGATGTTTACAAGCTGGTATATGAAAATAACGAATTAACACTTGAAACAACTACTGGTTTATTATTTAAAGATTTTGTTAAATTAGTCGATGCAGCAAATGACGGCGATACTTATGATTACTCTCCGTTAGCTGGTGATAAAGAGATTGAACTCTACTATAAAGAAGCGAAGGCATTCGAAGACTCAACTAAACAGTCGATGGTGCTTTATGGTGTAATGGAGATTCCGTATGATTTAGAAGATAGGCTATCCTCCAATCCTCAAACTGGGGAATTAAGTTTTGAATTAGAATTAATTCTCAAAAAGGGGAATGAGGATTTAATTGAGGGGAAAATAAGTGTGAACAACCAAGTATTATCACATCGATTAAGATTACAAATTGATGTGGGAAATAAGGATGAGAAGTCAATTGCTCAAATCCAAAATGGTTTTGTTAGAAATCAACCTGATTTTATTCCAGAAGACTGGCATACGAAATATGTTGAAAAACCGGTAAACTTAGAGATTTTTGATAAAAGTGTAACGGTTGAGGATGAAGCATATCATATTACGGTTTATGCAGATGGTCTAAAAGAATATGAGCGAGTCAAAAATAAATTATTTATTACACTCATGGCAACCACTGGGCAACTAGGTAAGCCAAACTTAGCTTGGAGACCAGGGCGAGCATCTGGGGATACGACTAACGAAGGGCATATTATGATGCCGACTCCATTGGCTCAAGAGCTCGGGATTAACCAATTCACATTTGCAATTCGTGTAGCAGGGCAACCATTTGATGAAATGGAGACAGCAAAAATATCTTATGAAAGATTAAATCCGTCTATATCCTATCAAAAACAATTACTAAATGTATTTATTAATCGATTAGATAATAAAATATGGCCACAAAGAAAGGTAGAGCCATTATCATCTGTGTTTTCATTACTTGAATTACCCGATCATTTAATTGTATCTGCAATTTATCCATCCTATCGACGTGCAAATGCATTTGTTATTCGATTAGCAAATCCGACTTCGAATGAAGTTAAGGTGGATGATAGTTTGATAGCAAATGCTACAATAGTGAATGCTTTAGAAGAGGAAATTAATAGAGAATCCTTGATAAAGCCTTATGACTATATGACACTTCAAATTGAATATAGCGCCAAATAGAATGGCAGTATCACAAGCAGGGGGGAATTCTCCTGCTTTCTTGTTGGCTATTTAGGAATATTCTTGGTTTTTTGATA
Organism: Bacillus sp. 522_BSPC; assembly: GCF_001076885.1. GTDB lineage: Bacteria > Bacillota > Bacilli > Bacillales > Cytobacillaceae > Niallia > Niallia hominis. The sequence continues at coordinate 19,367 of NZ_JVDT01000035.1, read as the reverse complement.
AATTTTTTTAAAGAAGCTCTTTTTTCACTATAGTAACTCCTCTTCACATTAATATTTTCATATAGTTTGAGACACAAAATAAGTTTACCCGTTAGAAAAGAAATAGTCTAATTTATGAAGTGAATGAACTTATTTAAGAATAGTTTCTAAGAAAATGAATGGAAAACAATCAATCTAGTAAGGAAGTTGAAATGTTTATAGGTAATCGAAAGAGAAAATTTTAAAAACAGAAAATTTTCTGATATAAAAGTACTATTTTAAAAAAATAAAAAGGATAATTGAATATTAATTTAGAATATTGAATCTTGTAATAATTACATACTTGCTAGAGGGGGATTTATTAGTGGTTAAGAAGAAGCTTAAAAAAACAGCATTGGCAGCGGTACTTGGAATAAGTACCCTCTCACTAGGATTATATGGGCCTCCTGAGAAGGCTGCTGCAGAAGCAGTTTATAAGGAAGTTGCCTCCAATTATGGAGGGGCCCCGATTGATTTAGGCATTGCTAATGATGAGCGAATCATTGAGATGCTGAAAAAAGAAGGAAAATTAGCAAAAAATGCAAGCCAAAATGAAGCAGAAGAAGCTCTGCAAAAATATTTAAAGGGTAAAGCGGAAGGGGTCAAAAAGGAAACAAAGGATAAATTGCCAAAAGCCTTAGCTGAATTAGAAACAAAGGGCGAAAAAGAAGCATCTACTAGTCTTCAAAAAGGCAAGGGAAATAAATTAGGGCAGGCAAAGAAAAATAAGGTTGATTCAGTAGAAGAAGAAGCATATAACGGGGAAGTTCGTGAAGATAAAGTGCTTGTTTTAGCAATAGATTTCCCGGATTATGAAAAAAGCTCAATTACCAAAGAGGAAACAGATATGTTCTATGAAGACTACACACATGACCATTTCCAAAATATGATTTTTGGAGAAGATGGCTATGAAGGTCCGAATGGCGAAAACCTTGTCTCGATGAAACAATTTTATGAAGAGCAATCTGGCGGAAGCTATACGGTAGAAGGGGAAGTTGCTGGCTGGTATACAGCTGATCATGAAGCAGCTTATTATGGAGGGAATTATCCTGGACCAGATGATAGTGATGCACGTCCTCGTGAGCTAGTATATGAAGCATTAACAAAGGCTGGACAAGACCCTAATGTAAATTTAAGCGAATACGATGTATGGGATCGTGATGATTATGATGGTGATGGTGTTTATAATGAGCCAGATGGTATCATCGATCATTTAATGGTTATCCATGCAGGTGTTGGTGAAGAAGCAGGTGGTGGTGCATTGGGAGGAGATGCTATTTGGTCCCATCGCTGGAATCTAGGAAACCTAGTTGCTGTACCTGGTGGAACTTCTAATAGTGATCGTTTTGGTGGTTTACTTGGTGCGTATGACTATACAATTGAACCCGAAGATGGAGCAGCTGGTGTATTTGCTCATGAATTCGGCCATGATTTAGGTTTGCCTGACGAGTATGATACGCAATATAGTGGTGGCGGTGAAGCAGTAGCTTATTGGTCGATTATGGCAAGTGGAAGCTGGGCTGGTGATGTTCCTGGAACAGAACCAAGTGGATTCAGTGCTTATGCAAAGGAATATTTGCAAGGAGCACATGGAGGTAATTGGTTAAGTGGTCCAACCTTAAATGTGGAAGATATTACAAGCAAAGGAACAGAGCTTTTATTAGACGAAGCAGTAACAAAAGGAACAAATAATGATGCTGTTCGTATTAATCTTCCGGATAAAACAACCGATGTAAACATACCAGCAAGTGGTCAATATGAGTATTTTGGTGGCAGTGGAAATAATTTGGATAATTCCATGAAAACTACATTAGACCTAACGAATGCAACAAGTGCAGAGTTAACGTTTAAAACTTGGTATGATATTGAAGCAGATTGGGATTATGCATCTGTAAAAGTAAATGGAACGTCCATTAAAGGGAACATTACAACAACGGAAAATCCAAATGCTCAAAACCCAGGTAATGGTATTACAGGAAGCACAAATGGAGAATGGGTGGATGCATCCTTTGATTTAAGCGCATATGCTGGACAAAAGGTGGAAGTAGAATTTAATTATTGGACAGACGTAGCTGTAGCTAATTCTGGATTCTATGTAGATGATATTAAGGTAACAGTTGATGGTGCAGAAGTAGTAATAGATGATGCAGAAGGTGACTCTGTCTTTACTTTGGATGGATTTAAGAAGGATGAAGGTAAATTCTATTCTAAACATTATTATCTATTAGAATGGAGATCCCACAATGGAGTAGATGCAGGCCTTTCTCATATTCGCCGCGGTGCTAGCTTAATGAGCTACGATCCAGGTCTTGTTGTTTGGTACGTAGATGAAGCATATGGAGATAACTGGACAGGAATTCATCCTGGAGATGGTTATTTAGGAGTAGTCGATGCTGATCAGCATACTAATTACTGGAGTGATGGAGTGGTTGGAACTACACGTTATCAATTAAACGATGCAGCCTTTAGCTTAGGTAAATCAAGCAAAATGCTTTTAGATTATTCCGCTATTAATGGCACAACATTGAAAGATAACTTTACAAAGAGAACTCCACTCTTTGATGACAGCGCAGATTACAGCAATCCAGGAAACCTAGAAGCAGGGCGTAACATCCCTACTACTGGATTGAAAATTCGCGTAGTTGGCGAAAGCAATGACGGTACGGTAGGTAAGATTTTATTATTTAAATAGTAGGACAAGGGGGCAGGTTCCTTGTTCCAGCTCTAAATAAGTAGAGTAAAGAAGCAAAGGCTAGTTCTTTTGCTTCTTTATTAATTTGGAGGGAAACAGGGGAACGATTCTTCATCCTATTTCACAAAAATGCGCCTTAATCTTAATACACTACCTAAAATCCGTGGCTTCATTAAGAAGCTAATGGGTTCTACTAAATTCATGACTTTTATAAAATGATCATAGATATCCCGTTTTTCCGTAGACAATAGGTAAATTTGCTTGGCATACCATTGTTGAATCTTTAACTCTATTGGTTTCTTTCCTATGATATCGGGATAGCGGAAATCCTCGGTAATAACCATCTTCCAAATCGGGGCAATAATCTTTGCAACTTTATTATGAAAAGCGGTAATGGTTTCCTGCAAGGAACCCTTCTGCTCTTGAAGTATTTTCTGCAGCGCCAGTGCTTCTAATACAGCAATACTCATCCCCTGACCAAAGACAGGATCAATTCTGCAAATCGTATCCCCCATTAGCAAAAGCCCACTTGGAAATGCTTTTACCTTGTCTATTCGTTTCCACTTAATCTGTGGAACCCGGTAAATAGAGGGGGTAGTTAAGGGTGTTGCATGGAGCAGCTCATGATAGATATCTAGTTTAGGTAATTTTTTTGCAAGCTCTAAAAATCCATCATCTTTTTTTATAATTTCTTTTTCGGAAATAGCGTTAAGATAGCCGATCATCGTAACAATATATTGATCACCTTCTACTTTTGAAATCGTTCCGCCCACTTTTTCCTGGGGAGGATAAGGATAGATTAATTTTATTTTCCAGTCTCTCTTGGGATTTTCAGGAAGATTGAATTTTTGACTTACATACGTTAAACCGATTTCTACTTTTTCTTGGGGAATTGTGATTCCTTTTTTATGCAGCCAAGTGGATGTTAAGCTGGTTGCACCACTAGTATCCACAATGAGATCAGCATAGATTTGTTCGGTTTTTTTGTTTGGTAATTGTATTTTAACTCCATTGATTCTGTACTCGTCTGTTTGATATAAAAAGTTTTTAACAGTTACTTGGTATTTGGATGTAATATTAGGAATCTGCTCTAAGTATTGCTCAATATGGTATTCAAGATGTGGGCGAGTTTGGAGGGTCGTTGTATATCCTCCGTCATAACGTAGCTTCCATCCGCCATGATGATACCATGATAAATCCATTGTGGAATTAATCTTGATAGCACCACTGCTGTAGAATTTTTCTGTAATACCCGGAAAAAGTTCCTCCATTCCATATTGTCCAGCGTGAAGAAGGGCATGCAGATGTTCTCCCTGTCTTGCACCTTTTCGTGGTGTTGGATCCATACTTTTTTGGTCCTTTTCTAGGATAATTACCTCTTTAAATTTGTCTGATAACACTCTGGCTGCAAGCTTCCCAGCAATGCCTCCTCCGATGATAATTGCCTTGTTTGTCTCTGTCATCCACATTTCCTTCTTTCTATCTGATTTCAGCATATGTAATGCTTCTTTTATCGGATTCCAATCTTCTAGTAAATTGAGAGCAGTCATCATTCTATTAAACGATAACATTGCTTTTATGAAATAGAAGCAAGCAGAAGGACGGTTCCTTCTTTAATTAAAAGAACAACTAGTTAAAAACAAATGTGTTTTTTCAACTTTCTTCCATATATGATAGACTAATAGCAGTACAAAAGATATAGAAAGTAGTGAGGGGAACAGTGAAAAAGATTTTAATCATTATGAATATAGTAGTATTAACGGTGCTGCTAACGTTAGTTATATTGTGGAAGCTTGATGTTATATATCTGAATATTTCTGCACCAGTAGAAAAGAGTAAGGAGATTTTAGGTAAAGATGAAGTGTCCTTATTACTAGAGCTAGAGTATCCGAAGCTTGGGGAGGATATACAAGTAGCCTATTCTTTGTATGGTGAACCAATATATGAATCAAATGGTCAGAAGGATTTTTTGCTGTTAAAGGAAGAAAGAGAAACGATATACATAAACTATGACCAGAAAGAAAAAATAGAAGCTATGAATTTTTATATAGAAGGAGCGAAGGAGGAAATTCGTAGTTTGGGAGAGAAACTACTTCCGACAGACAGCTCATTTTTAGATGAAGATCATGAGGAAAAAGAGAGAAAAAACGATGCTCTCCGTTATACAACAACCGATTATAAAGAAATCTATTACTATCGTTTAACAGAGGAACAAGGCTATGCGATGATTATGATATCAAATAGTATTACGGACTTTTTTGGGGAAGAAGAAGAGGGAGAGTTTCCAAATTATCATGTTGTAGTTTCTAAAATCACAGGATTTGATTTATATGGTGTAAATGATTGGGATGAGGGACCGTTAGAGGAAGTAAAGGAAGAGGATCATTATGATGACGTTTTGGAATCTAGTGAATCTGAAGCGGGCGAATTAGATTCTGCAGAAGCAGTTGAATTAGATCAATCTGCTGCATTGTTAAATAATGAAAAGATAAGGCATTCGGACTTTTTGCCAAATGCAAAAAATGGAATGATTGCAGGTATTGATATATCCCTACATGATCCAATTGGTTCTCTTATAGAAGATCAAATTGGACAGCCTGACTGGAGAGTATCAACAGAAGGAGGCTATCTTATCTATTATGATGATTATCAAGCTGGATTTGGCGTTCCTTATGATTATGAAGAGTATTCAGATTCTCCAATAAATTCCTATTACCTTCCCATTTTCCTAACGGGGGATGAAATTATCGAATACTTAGGAAAACCAACTAGTCAGGATTATAGTGAAGTAAGTAGTGGATATTACCTATATTATGATTTAGGAGAATATAAATTGTTTTTTGAGAAAAATACAGATGAACCAGCTGAACGGTATTACTCGGTTGAATTGAGAGATTAATTTCTTACAGGACAAGAAAAAGAGATATTTTCTCATCATTAATTCTGCAAGTAAGCTAAAAAGGTTAAGCCCCATAAAAGAAAAAGGACAATCACGTTATAAAAATCTTAAAACGTGATTGTTCTTTTTTATCCCTTTTTAATCAACTGCACTCGTCCTACTTGTCCATCTTCTAAACGAACTTTAATTCCATGTGGATGGGAGGCTGACTTTGTTAATATATCTTTTACAATGCCTGCTGTTCGCTTCCCGGTTCTTTGGTCTTGTTTTAGGACAATTTCAACGTGAACGCCTGGAGTGATGTCTTTTCTATTTTGCCCGTTCATTACACACCCATGCGTTTTCTTTGATTATTTGGTTTTTTCGTTAGCTGGCTTTTCATTTTCTTCGTTTTCTGATTGCCGCTCAAGCTTGCTTTTTCGCCTTGTCCTTGCTGCATTTTATTTGCTAACTGTTGCTTCATTGCTTCTTGTAAGCTAATTTTCTTTTTTCCTTCTTGCTCATTTGTCTGCTTATCGTTCACGGAAGTTTCCTCCATTATTATTGAAATAAGGTTCCTCTCCCCATCATAACAAAGGACGGGATATACTTCAATCAGGTGAGTGGGACAAGGAACCTGACCCCTTGTCCCCTCATATCCCCTCCTTTTTCTGAATAGGATGTAAGAGAACTGAAATGGATGGTGGTAATGATGAATCTGCCGTTAATTTTGTCTGGCCCAATGGTGCGCAGAGTGGAGGAAACTTGCGCCTATCTGTGGATTGCATTAAGTGAGAAATATCGATTAAACGCAAATCTTTATGCCATTCAACGCAATCAAGAGACAGAAGAATATGATTATCAGCCAATTGCAAGTAAAGCTGATACACAAATTGTTCGGTTAGGGAAACATTTATATATCTATTTGATTAAAATCCAGCCACAATCAGAAAGGTTTCCCACTCAAACCTTGATAGGATACAATATGGAATTTAAAAAAGGTATCGATACGTATGATTTAAGTGATTTCGAATTATTATCCCCCAATAATCCAGCATCTATTTGCTATGGAACCCTACACTATCCCACATTTTTTATTCCAGAAACAGATGAACGAAATATATTATATGGATCCTGTCGCAAGCTGCATGGAATTGGAGAAGATGCATTATGTTTGGGGGATGAAAAACTGCAGGAGTCCTATTTTCATTTGGAGAAAAGGCCAAGTGCTCTTTTTCTAACAGGCGATCAAATATATGCAGATGATGTCCCAGCGCCAATAGCGCCCTTTTTATCCTTATTGGGTAAGCAGCTAATAGGGAAGGAAGAACCATGGAGGGAATTATGTAAGGACCTTAAAAACAAAGCACTCCAAACAGCCATCAATCAAATAAATGGGAGACAAGAAATTATCAATAAATACTGCCAATTTACTTCGCGAAATGCTGCAAATCACCTTTTGGCACTTGGAGAGTACGCAGCTATGTACGTCATGAGCTGGAATCCTGAAATTTGGGAGCTGGCAAGAAGGATGGAGTATCTAAAGGGATTTGATGACTATTTAAAAGATAATCAGATTTATCTGGAAGGAGAGAAAGCGAAGGATAAAGTAAATGAAAGAAAAATAAGTACATTAAAAAAAGAATACACTGAACAGCAAAAGGAAACGGAAATGTTCCAGCAATGTCTGCCAAATGTACGCCGTTTATTGGCGAATATCCCTACTTATATGATATTTGATGATCATGATGTAACAGATGACTGGAATATTACAAAGGAATGGCAGGAAAAAGTGGCTAGTTCACCGCTCGGAAATCATGTTATTGCCAATGCTTTAACTGCCTATTGGGCTTTTCAAGGCTGGGGAAATGATCCGGCTGCTTTTCCAGAGTCATTCATTCCAAAAATAAGCAATTATACGAAAAAGCTAAAAGCGAATACCCCAGCATATGAAGAGTGGCTATACACACTATTATCCTTTCGTGGTTGGAGCTATGTTGCACCAACCAATCCACGAAGCCTTGTATTAGATACCAGAACCCAACGAGCCTATCCAGCGGAACAAACTTATGTTGTCGGAAATGTGCTTAAACAGCGGACAAATGGACCAAATTTAATTCGCAAAAATGAATGGAGGCATTTATCGGATTTATTATTTGCGAGCGGCTGGCAATCTCATACGACATTAGTAATTATTTCTGCTACTCCATTATACGGCGTTCATATGATTGAATCTTTTTTGAAAAATTATATCCTGCCTCTTACTAATATCTTGCCATCACTGCAGCGAAGCTTAGATTTGGAATGGTGGAAATTCAACGGAAGAGGCTTTTTCTTTTTCCATCAACAAATAGCGGCATGGAATCCAAGTATGTGTATTATCTTATCTGGAGATGCACATATGGCCTCTTCTATTCTAGCAGAAGTCTATTTTCAGCAAGAAAAGAACCGAAGCCTACATCAAATCACAAGTAGCCCCATAAAAAATCAGTCTTTTGATGGATTATCGGGGTTTGCTTTAAAAAGCATTCTCCAGTTTAGACAAAGTCGGGCAAAGGAAGAGAAGCTGTCCCGGTATTGCGGACATGATTATGTCATTCATGAAAAGGAAGCAAACTCTCCTTATCTATGGAAGGAAATTATTGCCCATGAGGTTTTACCAAATGGTTCGTTGATTGAAATGAAGAATAATTTAGGCGGGTTGGCTTTTCATAAAGAAGGCTATACCCATCAATTTTTAAGGCAGGAAAAGGGACGATTCTTGTGAGCTCATTTGACTCACAGGAACCGTCCCTTGTGTATTCTTCTTAATATTCTACGATCATTTTTTCTTTGGAAAGCTTCACATTACTAAACGCGATTCCTCCTAATATTAGGGAAACACCGATCCATTGCATCATGCCAACCTGTTCACCTAATACAAGCGCAGACATCGAGACCGCTACTGGAAGCTCAGAAGCCGTTAAGATAGTGCCAAGTCCCGGCCCGATTTGTGGCATTCCGATAGAATAGAGTAGAGGAGGGAGAACGGCACCGAAAATTCCGAGCAGCAATCCATATGGTGCAACCCCTATTAACGTTTGGAATTCAACTAAATAAACCGGTGGAAATACAAGAAAAACAACGAATAAGCCACCCGCAGAAAGAAGGCCGCTCTTTAGGAGGGGAGCAGTGTTCTTGCCGACAGATCCACTAAGAAAAATAAAAGTAGCAAAGGTGAAGGCTGAAAGTAGTCCCCAACCGGCACCTTGCCAGGAAATGTCCATACTGCCTTCTAAAGAAACTCCTCCTGCGAGGACAGATCCGAATAGAAGAATAATAATAGAAATAATCTTCTCCTTTGTAGGCTTTTTCTTATATATAGCCATTTCAAAAAGTGTACCAATCCATACAAACTGAAACAGTAAAATAATTGCAAATGATGCATTTATCGTCTGTAATGCTTCATAATAAAAGATTCCCGTTAAACCAAAGGGGATGCCAGATAATAGTAGTTTGATAGCTGGCACACGTGTAGCTTTATATGTTTTCGTAAACAGAACAAGTCCCCAAGTAATTAAGGTTCCAAATAAATATTGTGCTCCTGTTACCTCTGCCGCCGAAAAACCAGCTGTGTAGGCAAGTTTAACAAAGGTCGATAGAATTCCATAACAGCAGCCTCCTAAAAAAACGATGAAAGCATAATGCCATTTTTTCAAATTGATTTTCCTCCCAGTGAACGTAAAATAGCCACACAACGGTCTGCAGACAATTGTGTGGCGAAAATAGAGTTTCCTCTAGAAAAATCCACGTCCTAAAAATAAGGTTTTATTATTCATTTCGTCCTTTATTATAAAAACAACTATGCTAGTTGTCAAAGGGGTTCTTTTTCCATTCCTTTGTATGGAGATTATGAAAAATATGTGAAATAGTAAACAATGTTAAGCGTTTTACATACAACTAGAGTAAGATAAAGCTATAAAAGAAAGAAGGGAAGATAAAACGAAATGTATACCAATAATCAAACGTTTTCCGCCATCGACAGTTTTGATAAAAATGCACAAGTAAATTCCATTCAGGAGACAGGCTTTGATTCCAAAGGGCATTATCATTCAAATGCGATTACAATCCAAATACAGCTAAATCCTCATCAATGCGCAAATCTATTAACTTACGGCTACGCTGGGAAATTGCATAATGTTTATTTCACGATAAGATCCAATAATCACGCCGATTTTTACGCAAATTCAACAGAAGACATCCATCATCTTCTAAAAGTAATAAGCTAATAAGAAGTTACTAAAGATCAATCATACTTAGATTGTCCAGTTATAATTTGACAGGATGGGAGGGATCTCCTGCATTCCTTGGGTGTATTTACAGCATGGGCTAGTTTGGGGGAATCATGTCTCCAATAGACGGAAAAGTATATCTATACAAATAAATGAAACTAATGGAAAGCCAAAAGCGTATATATATACTAAGATGATTTCGGAGGTGTTACAATGATATTCTTATTGTTATTTGCACCAATAGCCATAGTGGTAGGGTTAGTGTTATATTTCGAAAAGAAATCTGGCATGACGACCCCTGATGAAAACAAACAAGCAGAAAAATTAGGAGAAGTTGTCCATTACAATCGCGTTAATTCCAGCGGTGGACCAGGAGGAATGGGTTGATATAATGAAGGAGAAACAGAGGAACGGTTCTTTTTGAGATTATTCAACTCATAAGAACCGTTCCTTTTATTTTATAAAGTGGGACAAGGGGGCCTGTCCCCATGTCCCATTATTTAATGACAACATAGTCTAAATCAACTAGTTTTGCATAGGAAATAATTTGGTCTGTTGTCAAATTTAAGGATACTACTGTATGGTGACCGCCGCCATTTTCGATCCAAGCTTTAACACCATCTTGGAAATTTGGTTTAATGTCCCATAGAACGCGAGCTACTGGTAGGTTTGGTGCTGGTATGTTTGGCTCAAATGCAGTAACTTCATTAATTAAAAGTTTGAAATGGGTACCAAAGTCTGCCATGGAAACAACTACCCCATCACCAGCTTTTCCATCAAATACTAGACGAGCTGGGTCTTCACGATTGCCAATACCTAATGGAGAAACAATAATCTTTGGTTTGTTGCTTGCTAAAGTTGGGTCTACTTCAAGCATATGAGATTGAAGAACGGCTTCTTGTCCCTCGGCTAATTCGTATGTGTAATCTTCCATAAATCCTGTTGATTGGTTATGACTCATTACTTTTAATAAACGATCAAGAGCAGCAGTCTTCCAATCTCCTTCACCAGCAAAGCCGTAACCTTGTGCCATTAAACGTTGAACGGCAAGACCTGGAAGTTGTTTCATGCCATATAAATCTTCGAAGTTCGTAGTGAAGGCGTTGTATCCACCGTCATCAAGGAAGCGCTTAATCGCAATTTCGTAGCTTGCTTGGACTTTTACACTAGATTCCCATTCTTCCTTACTGTATGTGCCATAATCAAATTCATAAAGTGTTTCATATTCGGCAAATAGATCATTTATCTCATCTTCTGTAACAGCGTTCACGTATTGAACAAGGTCACCGATGGCAAAATAGTCTACTGTCCATCCGAATTGTATTTGAGCTTCTATCTTATCTCCATCTGTAACACCAACATTACGCATGTTATCTCCAAAACGAGCAACCTTAATATTAAAGCTTTCATTATAAGCTACTGCAACATCCATCCAATCAGCTATTTGTTGTTGAACAAGTGCTCGCTGCCAGTAGCCGACAACCACTTTATTTTGTTTGTTTAAACGAGCGTTGATAAAACCATATTCACGGTCACCATGAGCTGCTTGGTTTAGATTCATAAAGTCCATATCAATGGTTGCCCAAGGGATACTTTCATTGTATTGTGTTGCTAAGTGAAGTAATGGTTTTTGTAATAGTTTTGTTCCGCGAATCCACATTTTCGCAGGAGAGAAAGTATGCATCCAAGTGATGACACCTGCGACTTCATCTCGGTAGTTGACTTCTTTCATAATGCTTGTGATTTTATCTGAGCTAACGGCTAAATCCTGTAGAACGAGTGGGTAAGGCAAGACTCCGCTTTCATTTAAAGCATCAGTCATTCTTTGGGCATTTGCTTTTACTTCTCCTAACGCTTCTTCTCCATATAGATGTTGTGAACCGACAACAAACCAAAATATTTTATTAGTTGACATTCTATTTCCCTCTTTTCCATTTATTAGTTTAGTAGTTTAAGTTATTTTACTTTTGACCGTAATAGGCATTTTTGCCATGTTTGCGTAAATAGTGTTTATCTAAGATTCGTTGAGGTAATTCTTCTGAAAAACGATTTAATTCTCGTGTAAATAAATTCATTTTTGCAACCTCATCTAACACGACGCTATTCATGACAGCAGAATGCACGTCTTTGCCCCATGTGAAAGGACCATGTCCATGCAGCAATACTCCAGGAATAGCTAAAATATCTAATCCACGCTCTTTGAAGGTTTCGATGATTACGTTACCAGTTTCCGCTTCGTAGCTACGATCGATTTCTTCTTGGGTTAAATAGCGAGCGCATGGAACAGACCCATAAAAGGTGTCTGCATGAGTGGTGCCCAATGCCGGGAGGTCCAGCCCTGCTTGAGCCCATATTGTTGCCCAAGTAGAATGAGTATGCACAATGCCTCCGATTTCTTGATAATGCTTATAAAGTACTGCGTGAGTAGCTGTGTCGGATGAAGGTCTAAAGTCTCCTTCTACTACATTCCCATCTAAATCAATAACAACCATATCGCTTGGTTTCATTGTTTCATAGTTAATGCCACTCGGTTTGATAACAAATAAACCACTTTCACGATCAATGGCACTAGCGTTACCCCATGTATATTTCACAAGCCCATGCTTAGGCAATTCTAAATTTGCATAAAATACTTCTTCTTTTAGCTGTTCTAACATGTTAAATCTTCATCTCCTTACTCGTGAATCATATTTTCGACGGCTACTTTCTCAATAGCTAACCCTTTTTTATAACGGGCAATAAATGCTTCAAATCCTTCTACGTCAAAGCGATCTGGATACATTTCTTGCTTATCAACCTCTTTAAATACTTGCTTGTCGAGGAAGTCTTCTAAACTATCATTTTCATCTTTGTTCCTCATGTAAGAAGCAAGAATAGCCATTCCCCACGCTCCGCCTTCTCCTGCAGTTGCCATTATGGAAACGGGAGTATTCATGGCAGCGGCAACAATTTTTTGACCGACAACAGGGGTTTTAAATAAACCACCATGACCTAAAATGCTATCGATTGCCACATCTTCTTGTTTCGTTAAAATATCCATGCCAATTTTCAATGCACCAAATGCAGAGAAGAGATGTGTGCGCATAAAGTTCGCTAAATTAAATGTACTTTCTGGTGACCGGACAAAGAGAGGGCGCCCGCTTTCTAAACCTGTAATATTCTCACCTGAATAATAACCATAGCTTAGTAGTCCACCACCATCTGGATCCGCTTCCAAAGCAGTACTCAATAAAGCTTCAAATAATTTATTCATATCAACCTTTTGGCCCATCGCCTCTAAAGATTCACGGAATAATCGCATCCATGCATTTAGATCACTTGTACAGTTGTTTGCATGAACCATTGCAACTGGGCTGCCATCTGGCGTTGTTACTAAGTCGATTTCTGGATAAACCTTTGAAAGCTCTTTTTCTAGAACAATCATTGCGAAAACAGAAGTTCCGACAGAGACGTTTCCAGTGCGTTTTCTCACACTGTTTGTTGCGACCATCCCTGTTCCCGCATCGCCTTCAGGGGGACATAATGGAATCCCTGGCTGTAAATTACGAGATCGATCGAGAATTTTTGCCCCTACCTCTGTTAATACACCTGCTTGTTCCCCTGCGGTTGCAACTTTAGGAAGAATGTCTTTTAGCTTCCAAGGGTATTCTTTCGCAGCAATTAATGCTTCAAACTGTTCAATCATAGCTTGGTTGTAATCCTGTGATGCTTCATTTATTGGGAACATTCCTGAAGCGTCCCCAATGCCAAGTGCCTTTTCGCCAGTCAATAGCCAGTGGATATAGCCAGCTAAAGTGGTAATATGCTCGATTCGTGGAATATGCTGTTCATCATTCAATATTGCTTGGTAAAGATGGGCGATGCTCCATCGTTCTGGAATATTGAATTGAAAGGCATCTGTTAATTTTTTTGCGGCAACGCTAGTTGTAGTATTGCGCCATGTCCGAAAGGGTACAAGTAGTTCGCCAGTGTTATCAAAGGCCATATATCCATGCATCATCGCAGAAAATCCAATAGAACCAACCGTTCGTATGGTGACACCATAGTTGCGTTCAACCTCTTGCTTCATTTCACTATAAGCTGTTTGGAGACCGTTGATAATATCGACTAGGTTGTACGTCCAAAATCCATCTTCTAAAAGATTTTCCCACTCATAGCTTCCAGATGCGATGGTTTCAAAGTTATGATCAATTAAGACTGCCTTAATTCTCGTGGAACCGAATTCAATCCCAAGTGAAGTTAATCCCTCAACAATTGCTTGTTTTGTATTTGTTTGATTGGTTTTCATATATTCCCTCCTTGATAGCGATTTCATCAATTGTAATCGAATGGAGATTCATTTGTTTCATTAGTACATATTCACCTTAATATATGTACGTACTTATGTCAATTAAAAGTATAAATGTACACACAAATGCCAAAGAACACGATTGATGTTTCTATTAATTTTTTAACAAGAACTGATTCGATAACCAATAAAATAATAGTAAAAGATGATGTTGATATTTGTATGTAATTTGTCTGGTTTGATAGGTGTTATTTTATTTTATTTTATTTTATTCATACATATGCTAGAATATGACCATACAAATATCGTGATTATCAAATTTGAATGGATAACAACATTGAAGGAAGTGCGTTAAATGAAATTAAAGTATCAAATCATCATTGATGAAATAAAAAGTAAAATTCTTTCTGGGGACTATCGTGTTGGAGAACAAATTCCTACTGAATCAAGCCTGCAAGAAAAGTACCAAGTGAGCCGTCATACTGTTCGAAAGGCGATTCTAGAATTGGCGAATGATGGATACCTGAGAAGCGAAAAAGGATCTGGTACTTATGTTAGTAATCAATATCAGTCAAAAACGAGCGGGAAATCCAATAGTAAAACAATTGGTGTTATAACAACCTATATTTCTGATTACATTTTTCCGTCAATTATCCGCGGGATTGAAGGGAGATTAAATGTAGAAGATTATTCGTTATTATTAGCTAGTACCAATAATGATGTGGAGCAAGAAAAGAAAGCATTAGAAATGATGCTATCCTTTGGTGTAGATGGATTAATTGTAGAGCCGACGAAAAGTAATTTATACAACCCTAATATTGCTTACTATTTATCCTTTAAAGAACAAGAGGTTCCATTTATAATGGTCAATGCTTATTACGAAGAGTTAGAGGTTCCCTTCTTTTGTTTAGATGATGTGCAATCTAGCTATCTCGCTACAAACGAATTAATTTCAAAAGGACACACCCAGATAGGGCTTATAGCAAAAATGGATGATTTACAAGGAAAGTTTCGTATGAAAGGATATATAAAAGCCTTGGGAGAAGCCAAACTGCGATTTCAGGCAGAGCATGTTTTTTCTTATACTACGGAGACAAAGTTAGATTTAAATAGAAACTTGAAGACGTTCTTAGATGAAAATTTAGAAAATATGACTGCTATTGTATGCTATAACGATGAAGTTGCATTAGAGGTTGTAAATGTATGCAGACAACTTACTATCTCGATTCCAGAAAAACTATCTATTATTGGGCAGGATAATTCTTATATTGCCAAAAATGCAAACATTAAACTCACCACATTAACACATCCCCAAGAACAAATGGGACACGATGCAGCTGATTGGATCATTAAAAAATTACAAGGAAAAAAAGAATTACCAAACGAAAATTATTACCAACCGAAATTAATAGAAGGCGAAACAGTTAAAGATATAAGGGAAGCAGAGGGACGGTTCTTGTGAGCTCATTCGACTCACAAGAACCGTTTTTTTTCTAGCTATTTTACTTAATAGTCTTTCCACTAGGAGAAAGATAGTATTTAATAGAAGGAAGAATAATAAATAGTAGAAAATGGATTAATATACTATACTATCCATTTTTAACAAAAAAGAAAAAAAAGGGGGCCGACATGGGGTTTCGAGATGAATTCAAACATGAAATGCAAAACTTGAAAAAGGATATTGAAAAAGAAGTTCACAAGGGTTGGACGATTGATTATAAAGGGCATCGTATAGAAGTGGTTAATAAAATGAAAGAGGAAATTCTTATCATAGATGGGGAGACAGTTGATGCGAATAAGCGCAAATCTATCTTTTCTCATCTTCTTCCTTATACTAGATTATCAGGGATTCTTACTTTGGAAGATGGGAAAACTCATAAAGTATCTGTCAAAATTGGTGGCTATATGAGTCTTAACTGTATTATCAAAATCGATAATGAGACCATTATGAATGAATCAGAAAAACTCGAATTTCTTCCGTGGGAGCATAAAGAAAAAATTGTTCCGTTTATCCAAAAGCAAGTTCAAGAAAATAATAGAATAGTAGATGGGCAATTGCCAGATGATGAATACTTTTTTGGTGTAGATAAACCGAAATTAGATCCTGGCCTTTTTGATATCATCGTGAATGAACCGCCAACACCATTTTTTGCGACTAAGCTTATGAAGCTTTTCAACGAGCAGCTGGAAAATCCTACTGCAAAAACAAGGAAAGCGACATATGACCAAATTATTTTTGACCATATTGCCATTTATCGAGATGAGATTATACAGCAATTAGGGCAAGTGGAATTGGATGAGACTGTGGTAAAGCAAGAGGCATTATGGCTGCTTGAGCATGCTGCTCATAGAGATGTAGTCAAATTCGCTATTCTTGTTCTGGGCTTTACTAATTGTGAAGAATATCAAGAGCTCTTATATACAATTGGCTTACACGATGAATTTACGGCATATGCCATTTTCGCAATTAGAAGTGGAGGGAAGGGAGTAAATGACCAAATTTGGAAACTGGTTCAGTCTGTCCAAGGCTTGGGGAGAATGACAGCGATTGAGTTAGTGGAGGCCAAAACACCAGAAATGAAATATTGGCTGCTAACAAAAGGCTGTGAAAACAGAAGATTTATTGAGCACCTAGCCCTTCGTTGTGCAACAAAGGGAGAGCTAGACGTGGCACTCTATGAAAAGAACATTTCGAAGGAGCTATACACTGGAGCAACTATAATTATGGATTGTTTATTGGATGAGACTAATCCAGATGGTATTGATAACTACCCTTATGCTGGTACTGTGTTGACTCGTTTCCTTCACCATGCCCATACTCACTGTGACACCTTGGAGGATTTCTATCCGATTGTTAAAATAAGTAAATATATAAATGTAGAGGAAGAAATTTGGGAAGATCGATTGAAGGAGCAATGGAAACAGCATGAACGTACTGCGATTCAAGAAGCGGTTCAACCATTCATTCAAAATCCTAAATGGTCCCAGCTTGCGGTGGATACTTTACAAGAGAGCGAGAAGGTTGATTTCCGAGCAATAGAGATTGCGCGATTCTATCAATTAGACATCACCACTCTATTATTTGAATGGCTAAAGAAGGAACCAACTAATAGCATGTTATATTTCACTATAATGGAAACGAAAGAACTAAACCCTATTAAAAATCTCTGTGCCTTTGCAGAAACACATTTTTCTTTACCAAGCTTATCGATAGAAGAACAGAATTGTCTGGAATTCATCATTCAAGATTTACATGAATACGAGGGCGTAGGATTTCCATTAGTGCAAGGAGCGCTCGAATCAGAAAATGAAAGCTTACGCTGGCATGCATTAATCATACTTACAGAATGGACATCAACATTTAGTCAACAAGCTCAAATACAGCAAAGTCTTAAAACAATAGCAACAACTACAAAAGAAAAAGAAGAACGGAAATTAGCTAAGCAGTTGTTGAAGTAGGGAAGTGGAGGGACGGGGCATGTTTTACCACAACCGTCCCTCTATTTTTTCCTTTCCTATCCTTCTAAATGCTTTAAGTGATGGGGAAGAGGAATTTCAGGATCAACAAATTTATTATTAAGATAGATTCGGGTATAGGCATCTCTGTATTGAGTTGGAGTCATTCCTTCATAGCTTTTAAATAGCCTCATAAAGTATTTCTCGTCGATAAAGTGGAGCTCGTATGCGATTTCTTTTATGGTTTTATTGGTAATACATAGCATTTCTTTCGCTTTGTTTATTTTTAAAGTATTAATATACTTGATTGTGCTCATCCCTATCTTCTTTTTAAACATTCTCGTCAAATGGTCTGGATTAAAAGAAAATTTCTCAGCAATTTCTTTTACCGTTAAATCTTTATAAATATTGACTCGAACCCATTCAAGAATCTGTGTGAATTTTTGAGAGGATTCACTGTCCTGATGATGGGATTGAAGTAACAGCTGTGTGTATTGATTCGTCAGTTCCAGTAGCAAAGAGGTAACCAAATAATCAACAGCATAGGTACTATAATAATTACTATGAGAAATATCCAATATTTGTTTCATAAGAATTAAAGCCTTTGTGGATTGCTTCAAATGAAAATAAGATGGTAGAAAAACAGAACTATTTAGCACATCATTTGTTGGATGAATATCTTGAGTGAATAAATAATGTGATAATTGAGCTTTACTCATTTTATTTACATCTTTTCGGGGGAAAAAGTGCATCCAGTAAAAGCTTGCATTCTCCTTTGAAGCTGCAAATCCTTGATAGTGAATAGCAGGAGGAATTAATAATACATCCCCAGGTTTTACCTCTAATCTAGTATTATCTATTTCTAAATAAATCGTATCCTGTAGACCTAAAATGAGTTCATAATCGCCATTTAAACACATAGGTTTATGCTTCCATCCGGCATTACTAACAAATTGTCCACATTTAAAATACATTAATGGAACACTGATAGGAATTTGATATATTTCATCCATATAATCACTCCTTACGCAAACATTTTTGTGTACCAAAAGTCGGATTTATCCACTATGTTTTTTGGATAAGGAAATACAATCGCTTACATAGACGATTATACCATAATAAATCGTTTCCATAAGGATGTTTTTTTCGTCTTTTTTTCATAGCTATTGTCGGATATAACCACTAAATCTACTTTTTTAGTGGTACTTTTTTGTTTTGAAAACCCTTAAAATAAATCTATAGATTAAAAGGTAAGCGTTTACTTATTTTGAATGTAGGAGGTTAAGAGTATGGAAGAAAGACAACTAAAAAAGGAAAGAAATCCACATTTACTGGATGACAGGGTTCCTTTTCACAGAAGAATTAGTTATGCGCTAACAGATACAGGCGGGAATCTATTATATTGTATTATTAGTAGTTATTTGCTTTATTTTTACACAGATGTATTTGGATTGTCCGTTGGGGTGGCAGGAACACTATTGCTGATTGCTAGATTAGTAGATGCGGTTGATGCGCCAATATGGGGCATGATAATTGATCGTACAAAATCTAAATATGGACAGAGCCGCCCATATTTCTTATGGATGAGTATTCCATTTGCTGTGTTTACTATTTTGACTTTTGTTACTCCAAATTTAGATGGTAATACCAAAATAGCTTATGCAGCAACAACATATATATTAGCAGGAATTTGCTATACAGGTATTGCGACACCGATTACATGATTGAGTCAAGTTTTTGTGGGAGTTTTTTTAGCTCCCTTTT
>NZ_JVDT01000034.1 GCF_001076885.1 Bacillus sp. 522_BSPC | reverse complement strand
AAAAAGGATATTTATTCTCCCACAAACATTTTACTCATACTTTTTCCAATTACTTTCCTCTTATCCTCCAAGACCATTCATACACAACATATGGACTATTTTTCTACAAGTTCCATTTCACTTCTATTGACCCACCTTGCGCCAATCTAAATAAATATGAGATGATTAATAAAAATCATTTCACATAAGAAGGTATCCCATAAGGAGGTAAAAAATGAAGCAATTTCATCTTATTGTTAGCGGAAGGGTGCAAGGAGTTGGTTTTCGTTATTTCGTCCAAACATTAGCTTTAGAAAACCATGTAACTGGATGGGTTCGAAATAAAGCAGATGGTACTGTGGAATGTATCGCCATTGCTCCGCTCGATACACTCCATGCTTTCGTGGAAAAAATAAAAAAAGGAAATCGTTTCATTAAAGTACAGCATATAGCGATAACGGAAAGTGAGCCGAAAGAACCATTTTCGAATTTCAAAGTAATCTATTAATCAAATAGGCTTCTCCTTATCCCTCTTCTCCCTATTTTATCAGTAGCAGAAGCTTGAAATTAAACATTTTTCATGTAAGAATAATTATATTTTAATAACCAATAATGGAAACAAAAGTGATATTTTCAGGAGGATAATATGTGGAAAGAATTTAGAGCATTTGCAATAAAAGGAAACGTAATTGATTTAGCCGTTGGGGTAGTGATTGGCACAGCATTCAGCAAAATTGTCAGTTCTTTAGTGGAGGATTTAATTATGCCTCTCTTTGCTCATTTTATTGTCGGAGTAAATTTTTCTTCATGGACTTATGCTGGTATTCATTATGGGAATTTCATACAAAGAATTGTTGATTTTTTCATTATTTCTTTCTCGATTTTTCTCGTAGTTCGGTTAATAAGTAAATTTAAGAAAAAAGAAGAAGTCAAAGATGAAGCTGTAACAGTAGATACAAAAGAAGAATTATTAAAGGAAATTCGCGATTTATTAAAAGCAGAAGCTGTTCGTGAAAAAGAATAATAAAGTGAAACTTTTTAGAGGTTGTTTTCGTAGTAATCTATAAATCATAACTCAATACGGGAGTGAAGAAAAAATGTATGCATATAGTCCAAGCAATGAATATATGCCCTCTGTTTTAAGAACTTTTGCCCTTTCACTAGGAATAGCTTTTATCGGCACGATGATTGGTAATTTCGTACCAACCTACTTATTCTTGCCTTTATCTATTTTAGAAGTTGTTCTTTTATTAATTGCCATTTTTGCGAGAAAAGGAAAATCATTATCCTATGGTTTTTTATTTATCTTTACGTTTATTTCAGGAATTACTACCTTTCCAATCGTATCTTATTATGTATCAACTGTCGGGGGAAATGTGGTTATTAATGCATTAGGAACCACAACTGTTGTATTTGCTGGTGTCGCTATTTACGCGACAAAAGCGAAGCGAGACTTCTCTTTCTTAAGAGGAATGTTACTGGCTTCCTTAATCGCTTTAATTACTATCGGGATTTTTAATATCTTTTGGCCATTAGCAACAGGCGGTATGCTTGCATATTCCTTCATCGGTGTGCTTGTATTCAGCGGCTATGTGCTATATGATTTTAATCGAATGAAGCATTATGGCGTTACAGCAGATCAAGTTCCTTTAATGGCGCTTAATTTGTATCTTGATTTTCTAAATTTATTTATAAGTATCCTACGTATATTCGGCATACTGTCCAGTAGAGATTAAAAAGGTTTGAGTAAAGAGGTCCAAAACCTCCTTGCTCAAACCTTTTTTGCTAAAAAAACGACATTTATCCCTTTAAAAATAATCTTCCAAACGACTTTTGATTTGTCGAATCATTTCCTCTGGATTGTCTTTTACAACAAAAGAGAAAACACCTCTATTTGTGTGCAAGTAAAGGATTTTATAGCGATTTGGAGATGGTTTAAATGAAATGTCATGTATCGCATTTAACGGAAATGTATGCTCTTCACTTGTAACTCTATCACTCCATAAAATGAGCGTTTTTTCTTCTTCTTCGATTTGAATATGTAAGTCAATCTTCCTTGTGATCACAAAATAGGAAAGGGAAAATATTTTCATTTTTACCTCCTAGCATCTATCCCTTGATAGTAATGAGGATACTACATGGGCAAGGAAAAACGGAAATCTATCCCCCCTGCAAAATCAGACAATGATATTAGACAAGATATCGGAAATTCCCCATCATTTCCTGGAAAATAATTTGATATTTCGACAGCATCTAATATCGTTTTTTTACCATTCGAGGAATCTTATTCATTTAACGATTTTCCCTTCGACAACTTCTTCCCCTATTGTTTAGAGATTGTTCCATATAAAGAAAATGGGATTTCTCGATTGATCATTCTAAACTTCTATATTTTTTTGCAAGCTCTTCTGTTTCTTTCTTCCGTTTCTTTCTTGCCTCTGCTCGTTCTTTCGCAGACTCATATAAACTATTTTCTTCTTCCGTTTGCGGTATTACTTTAGGAACTTTTGTTGGTTTTCCATGTTCATCAATAGCAACCATTGTTAGAAAACTGAGTGCACATAAATGCCGTTCACCGGAAATTAAATCTTCCGCAGTTACTTTAACAAAAACCTCCATCGATGAAGATCCTGTATAGGTCACAAAAGCTTCTAAGCAAACAGCATTCCCTTCATGAATCGGATACAAAAAATCGACAGAATCAGTCGAAGCCGTCACAATTCCCCTTCTTGCATGTCGCATCGCTGAAATGGCAGCTGTATCGTCAATATATGCCATTAGCTTACCGCCAAATAAAGTACCATAAGTATTCGTGTCAGTTGGAAAAACAATGCTTGTTTTTACCACAAGGGACTCACTACAAAATTTAGACTCTTCCATATATCCTCCTTGCATAACCTTTGGGAGTTTGAATTTCCATAACATATCTACCTTCATTATTATATGCTACTTTATAAGGGAGAGTCTAATTTTCTTTGGTAATCTATTATCGAAAAAACGAATTTTTCTTCCGCGCTTTTAGTAAATCACCCATCCAACCTCTTGATTTGAGAAAGAAATAAACTACGACAGTAGACCCAATAATAATTGCTAAAGAAAATAGATAGCCTAACTTCCATTCTAGCTCAGGCATTATTTTAAAGTTCATTCCCCATAGTGCACCCCATGCCATAATGGGAGTGCATAGTGTAGTAAACACTGTAAGAGTTTTCATAATTTCATTTCCTCGATGTTGCGATACAACTTCTTCAAAATCGACAAGATTATTTAATTCCTTCTGATATTCTTCTACCAAAATTAATCCTCTGTCAATTCTTTTACTAATGCGCGCATATTCTTTTCCCTTTGTAATTTTCTCTCCAAATGCCTCTTCCAATGAATATCTTATTTCTAAAAAGGGAATCATGACATTCTTCCAAATAAGAAGTTCATGTCTAGATTTATATACTTTATCTAATGTCTTTATACTATTTCTCTGTTTTACATCCCAAATCAATTCATCTAATTGCTGTTCATAGGAATCAATATGATACAAAATTTCTGTCATTATTTTTCCTAAAATAACCATAAACCCTTCAATCGGCGTTTGCGCTCTCTTTATTTCCTGGATAAAGTTACTTCTATCGATATGCAGGCTATTATCTTTGTAATCAAAGGTGATTAGCGCTTCATTGGATAAATAGAAATGAAAAATTTCATACTCTTCCTTCTTATCTACTTCCCGATGATATATAAGGGAGCCACTTAATGTTTCCTGATCTTCTACTGACGTATCAATGTGAAGATAGTTCGTTCGTTTATCTTTTATTTCACGAAACCACGTATTTATTAACGGTCCTTTTTCTAACGAAACTTCTCCAACATCCTCTTCTTCTAACAACTGATACCAATCCCAGTTTTCTAACCGGTATTTTTTCATATTTATCCCCCTTACTAGTTTTCTATTATTATTCCCTGATCATAGTTTATAAAACTCTCAATGGGGTAAATAAAGGAATAGTAGTAAAACAAGAAGGACCAGTAAAATAATAGGAGGGATTCTCTCATGTTTGGAAAAAATTCAATGCGTACCTTTGCATTATTAGGAGCAGGTGTAGGAAGTTTTTTTCTTTTCACAAATAAAGGAAGAGATATGTTTAATCGCTTAAAAAACAAATTCAATTCTACGCAAAAAGACGATTTACTTTCTAAAGCAGGAAATCCCGCTCCAGATGATATTGGTGACAATAATATGGTAAATGAAGGTGCCATGTATTCGGTAAATTACTATAATAAACAAAGAAATAATGAATTAGCAGAAACATAAGTCTATTATGACAAGATTTGAATTGCGACTATGTATGATGATGCCTACTATGAATGGATTCAAAGCTAATATGTTCTTAGCTAAACTTAGTGAGGCTATCGAGTATTCGAAAGGAAACATCAATGCACCATTATCCTGTGACGAATCAGTGAGCAGATCAACTTTCTCCCACTGATTCCATTTTCTTTTTACAAATAAGCAATGTTTTTATTCATGACCTTAGGCTTTAATTGATCCTTCGCTCGTTTCATTCTTGTTTTCACCGTGGATAACGGTGTTTTTGTATGATTACTAATTTCTACTAATGTTTGATTATGATAATAGAAAAGGAGTAATGGTTCTTTATACATATTAGGAAGTTCTCCTAATGTATCAATCATTTCCTCTTTATCACATTTGCATAGTAATGTTTCCTCTGGTTCCAAAGCAACAGACGTATCTCGTGCATATGTATAGACAGTCTCTTCCCAAAATTTCTTCGAGGATTTTTCCTTTCTCCAATAATCTCTACATTTATTTAAGGCAATTTTATATAGCCAACTTTTCACTTTCTGGACATCCTCAAAGTATCCAAATGATGTATAAGCAGAAATTAATACTTCCTGATACAAATCCTCTGCAAGTTCTTTATGTTTCACGAGTGATACTATATAAATATAAATTGATTTTCCATATTCTTTCACTACTTGTTCAAATAATTCTTCTTGATTTTCTTCCGCTAATTGCGTTTTATCTATTAGGGATTCCATTTTCTTTCATCTTCCCCTTCCCTTTTTACGATTCTACATAATAAACGTCTTACAACATTCGAATCCCTACACAATTTATCAAAATTTTTTAATGAAGTTTATTTACAGGTGTTAACCATATCGAAATCCCTATTTTTTTGCAGATCGTTAAATAATGTAATGAGGCTAAAATGACTGCCCCTAAATTCATGCCGATCGCAATTCCACTCATCTGAAGCTGACTTAAAGAACCTAAATAATAGATTGCTGCATAGGAGAAAGAAGTTGACCAAATACTATGAAAAACTGCATCCTTTAGCAGCCCTAACCCTATTAAGTATGCTTGCATTGGAATGGTAAAGTAATGCAGCAAAAAATACGGCCATAAAAGCTGAACAATTATTGCTGCCTGAGTGGAATGAAAAAAGGTCATTGTCAATGTATCCGCGTAAAAATAAAATATTCCAACAGCAATAGTACCGTAGATAGCGGTAATTATCATTACTTGTTGCAATAGTTTTTGCAGTTTGGAATAGTCTTTTTGGACATATGCTTTCGAAACGGTCGGTATCAGCATTGTCATAAAGCTATGGGAGATAAAGGCTGGGAAAAATCCAATCGTCATTGCTATCCCAGCAAGCATTCCATACTGCTCTGTTGCGTTCGCTGCTGTAATTCCTGAAGCCACTAATGCACCTTTAATTAAAAATGGCTGAATAGCATGGGTCAGTGCATGAAATATTCGAAGTCCCGTTGTCGGAATAGAGACAGATAATAAATCTTTCCAAATTACCTTTCCATTCATGGTTTCATTCTTCCCTTTTTTAATCCGCTGATACTGTACGAAAAACATATGCATTAAGTACAGTAAGACGACTGTATCACTTCCAACGATTGTAAAAAAGGCAATTAATACAGAGGTATTAAGGTCAAAGGAAAACCACTGAAATAAGAAGACCAATAATCCAAGCTGAATGATTTTTTTCAAAAAATTAGAAGCGGCAATTTTCCCCATCTGCTGTTTTCCCATAAAATAACCTCTTGCAATAGAGGTGAAGGAAATAATCGGCAGCAGGAGAATGACTAGCCACTTTAATAGTGGATGATAGGAATAAAAAATAGGGATAAAAGGTATGATGATAGATGCGATGATCGTTAGAAAAATAGTAAATATAATGGTCCACTTTAGCACTTGCTGAAGCATGGATAAATGATACTTTGAATCTTTCTCTGCTATAAATTTTGAAATAGATGTTGGCAACTCAAAGGTAGCTAGCAGGACGATGAGAAAAATAGTAGGCAACACTGTCATGAATAGGCCTAGTCCATGTTCTCCAAGTTCCCTGGCCATTATCATATTAATAATAAATTCAATACATTCGCCAAAAAAAGCTGTTACAATTAATAAGAAGGTCCCTTTGTAAAATGAACTCATGAATCTCTCCCTCAATCTATCTTCTACAAACGTAAATGTAAAAGACGTGTGTTTATTTTTCTCTTCTTTACCATCATATGAGACAAGTTCGAAAAATATTTTCCTAGTTTGTCTTTTTCTCGATAGAAGAGAGAGAAATATCTTATTTAAACGTTTGATTAAGGGAGTGTTCCTAATATGAAAGGGATTTGGCTTTCTTATTCTACAAGGGAATGCTTAAATGCATAAATGACTGCCTGTGTTCGATCTTGTACTTGTAGTTTGCTAAGTATATTACTAACATGTGTTTTTACCGTTTTTAAAGCGATAAATAAATCATCGGCAATTTCCCTCTGCCATTAATAGAAGAATTTCCATTTCTCTCGCGGTTAATTCTTCATGCAGAGGAGTTGCTTTCTTTTCCCGCATTTTTGTCATCATTTTATCGGTGACTTCTGGCTCTAGCACAATTTGGCCTTGAAATGTTTCGCGCACAGCTCTTGCTATTTCACTAGCCTTCGATGTTTTGAGCATATAGCTAGTTGCACCAGCCTGTAAAGCTGGATAGACTTTCTCATCATCAAGAAAACTAGTGACAATAATAATTTTTGCATCCTCCCATGCTTCTACTATTTGGCGTGTTGCTTCTATTCCATCCATTTCTTCCATCACTAAGTCCATCAAAATGACATCTGGTTTTAACGAGAGTGCTAGCTCTACTGCTCTGCTGCCATTTTCCGCTTCTCCCACCACATCGATATCTGTTTGCGCAGATAAATAAGAGGAAACGCCAATCCGTACCATTTCATGATCATCAACAAGTAATACTCTAATCATTTATATCCTCCTCCCCTTCCAAAATCGGAACTTTTACTTCCAAACGTGTTCCTTTATTTTCCAAACTGATTAACTTTAATACCCCACCTATTTCTGCTGCTCTTTCATGCATGTTTTGAAGTCCATAAGAGCCTGCCTTTCTTTTATCAATATTGAAACCAACTCCATCATCTATTATTCGTAAAATGACAAATGATTCTCTTTGAATAAGCTGGACCTGTAAGGAACTTGCCTTTGCATGTCTTAATGTGTTGGATACAGATTCTTGAAGAATCCGAAAAAGATGATCTTCCATTCCTTTATCCAAATCAATATCTTCTAATTTCCATTCTATTTCTAAGCTGACCTTTTGCTGTAGCTCCTGCAATAATTCAATAATTCCTGTTTTTAATGATTTCCCTTTTAATGCAGCAGGACGTAAATGAAGCAATAAGGCTCTCATTTCTAATTGAGACTGATGAATCGTTTCCTCTACTAGCTGTAGCTGCCGAGACTCGTGATCATTTGTTTTCGGTCTTGTTTCATTAATCGCTGACAATAGCATGGATACTGCGAATAATTGCTGGCTAACCGAATCATGTAGCTCTCTTGCTAACCTATTTCGTTCTGCAATAATGATACTTTGCACTTTCACCTCTTCATCCTCTGCTTTCTCTTTTACAAGCTTTTGTGAAAGCTTCGTTTGTTCTACTAATTGATTCTGCAATTGAATCATCTTATAGCTCAATGACTGTAATTCCTCTGTTGAACCAATTGGCTCAACAGGACGGTACTCCATTTTATCCATCGTATGTAGAGCTTGTTCCATGGAACGAATTTGTTTTTTCCAGGAAAAGCCGGACAAATAACCAATTAGAATACCTAATGTAATATCGACACTTGTTATAAATAAGACAAACGGAACATCCATTAATTCTTTTTCCCACAAAGCTCCCCAGTTTTCTGGAGGAAAAACAAATAAATAACAAATGGAAAAGAATACAAGTAAAAGAAGGGATATACATACTCCCCACAAGATTTGTCTAGTTATAATACTCATATTCTTTTCACCTCTAAGCTACCAGCAATAAAGGAAGTGAAAATCTTCACCCTTGTTTCTGCTTGATCAAAATTAGCAGTCCGGATGCTTACATTTTTATTCCAAGCATTCTCTTCTTCTTCTCCAAATATATGATAAGAACCGAAGAAAATGGAGTGATTAATGCTAACTTCCATATCATAAGGGATATACAGCTTTACATCTCCTACAATATTTTTGATCATCATAACCGTTTCTCCTTCTGGCAAAACGGTATAGCTAAGATCAACCATTGTATTCGTTATTCCACATTGAATATTAATATCATGCCATTCATATACATGATCTGGCGTAATATTGCGATTATAGATTGAATTAGTAAATAAGGGCTCCTTCTTTATGATTGGCTCCTGTGTAAATGGTTCTGTTTCCTTATCTTTAATTATCGGTTTAATCACATCAGTAGTATTCTTCTTTTGGAATAATTGAAAAAGATAATAGGCAAGAATCGTAAATAAAATTATTTTTACGGTAACCATATTTAGGATACTAACGATCAAAATCAGTAAACCAACCCAAAATAGGATTTTTCCGACTCCGCCTTGCAGAGATTTCTTTGAGATATACATCATACCAATGGAAACAAGAAGGGAAAAGATTAGTCCTGGATTAAAGACAAAGATTTCTAATAATAAAAACCCTCCAACCACATATACCCAATTCGCATAATGATCTTTTAGTTGTTTAAACATTGGCTATTCTCTCCCTTCTTTGTTTTATTATGGTGAAAATCTGATTGTTTCTCCCTACAAAAAATAAATGGCTAATACTAAATCATTAAATTAAGACAGACTAAAAATGACAATACACGTTGAATGAGTAGGTTGCTTTCCACTCCAATCACCCGTTTTACAACGTGGTTACCTACATAATTTATTAAAACAATCTTTGAAATTTTATTTAATTCTTTCTGTTTGTCTATATCAAAAATAAAAGGGGCTGGCTTTTGTAGCTCCAGCCTCTTTTAGGATATCATTTTTTTATAGAGAAATGGTATCATCTTCTTTTTTTAGCATATCTTTCTCTAAAGCTGCTAACTTTTCATCCATTGTTTGTTTATAGTATTCTGTATTTATCTTTTTCTCTAGTTTTTCAATATATTCTTCCATTTCGGTAAAGCGCGCTTGATTTGTTGGGCTTGCTTGTTTTTCTTCTAAAACTTTATTCATTGTATGATGTGCCTTTGTGATATTTTCCTTTGCCATTAGCTCCATTTGACGTATCTTCATATCTTTTAATTTATGCTTCATATCCATGTATTTTTTTTCGATTTCATGCAATTGCTGCTCGGTATTTCTCAACGATTCCTTTAAACGGACTACTCTTTCTTCATAATGAGTTTGTTCTAGTTGAGCAAAAGAAGAAAGCTCTTCTTCTTCCGCTTTACGAGCAACCTCTGCCTGTCTTTTCCTTTTTTCTGCCATTTCTTCTGCCTGGCGTAATTCTTTTGAGAATTCCTCTTTTAATTTATATTGTCTTTCCACTAATTTCTTTACTTTATCTGTCTCTTTTTCACATTCTCTTACGTATTGATTTAAAAGCGCAAGCGGATTCTTTTCTTCCTTCTTATCCAATAAATTATTTATATCAGCCAATACAGTATTTTTCATTCTTTCTAATAAATTCGTCATGCCTAATTCCTCTCCTTCTCTTATTTGTTTAGTTCTGACCATTGCTTTTCAAAATTTTGAAATGGGTCATCTGATGATTTTTTTGTGATAATAGATTGTTTGTTGTTATTCCATTTTTTATAAACAAGATACAATATATATGCTGCTGCCAAACCAATAATTGCTGGAAGGTTACTTGCAGTTATAATAAGCATGATAATTCCAGCTATCCCCCACCCTACTTTTCCTGCTGTACTTGTCGCCTTTACATATTGCTTAAAAGCGAAATAAAGAATGGCTGTACTAATTACTAAACCAAATAATGGACCTATCTGTGATAAAAGGATAATAGAAGCAGCTGCTCCAATAATAAATAAACCAAATTTTTTCATTTTGTATTTTCGCTCCTTTCTTATCTACTATGTTACCTTTCCCTTGTTTTTTTCATAACGTGCCTTAGCTTGATTTTCCTCTACAACTTTAGTCTTAGAGGGAGCTAATCCAAAAAAAGCATAGAAAAAACTGTTCGCCATGACCAGTTTTTTCTATGCTTCCTGTTTATTTTTCCGTCTCGGTTAAAAAGCTCTTAGAACGTATTCCAGACCTTCTTAAAACAAAATCCATATCTACTTTTACATCTCCTGAAGCAAATTCTTCACTCCAGTTATCTTTTACTTTCATAAAAGAATTAAAATCTTGCCTTCTCATTACTTCTCCGAATCCAAAAATATCCGCTTGGTATTGTTTTTGGACCTTTGTAATGGTATCTGTTATTTTTTTTGAAAAAGTTTCATTGATTAACTTTTCATATTTAGCAATCGTTCCAAGCTTTTCCACGTTATTATAACATTGAGTTCCTTCAATAAATCCTTCTGCTTTTATACTTACATGAAAAAAAGGCTTACCGTTCTTCATCTTAGACGTTACTTCTGTTTGCGATTCTGTTACTCGAATCGCGCTAAAGTCTCCCTTTTTGCATTCGAGTGTCAAAGAAGTAGTCTTTATATCATTCCTCGTCCATAAATAATTCCTAGTATCCTCTAAGCTCAGAAACCCCACTAACTTACCATCTTTAAAAATCGCCAGTGAGTCTACCACAACAATTGCATCAGGGGTTACCTTCTGAATATTTTTCATACTCATCCCCTTTTCAACATCTCCTTTTAGCCTTACGGTAGCAAGCACTGGTTCTTTTCCTTCCAAATTAAGTTCAGAGATAAAATTAATAATGTTCATTCCAGGGTCTCCTCCCCAGTCTTCCATCAAATGATCCAATTGTGGAGATAGCTTTAAAGAAGATGCCTTTCTATAATGGGCAGCTATTTTTAAAATATCTTCTGCTTTCCCATCTTTAGCGATAATAATGTTAAAGTCATCTCTTATCTCTCTATTTCTTTCCAAAAAATCAATAAAATCCAGTCTTCCTGCACTTGCTACTTCCTCACTGATTACGAGCACTTTCATATGAGAATATATTAAAATCTGTGCATAATATTCATTAAAAAGATGGGTAATTTCTGAGATAGAATCCCCTTCAATCCCTTCAACTACCGTAGGCGCATTCCCAGCTGAAGATTGGGTGTTTAATTCAGCAGCATTCAACGCCTCTACTGTCACTTTATACTTCCCATCCTCCCCTTTATCAATTGCCATCCCTGCTACTAATTTAATTTCTGATAATTCCTTTCTATCCCAACAGCCTGTTAATAGAAATAAACAGTTTAGTATACATAGAAAGACAGCGATTCTTTTCACTTTTTGTCCCCACCTTCATGCTTAGGAGGAGACGGAGATCCTTGGGGCTTTTGCTTATTTTTTATATTCGGACTTAAATAGGATGGTCTCTTACTAATTGCCCACAGTGGAAATCGGACAAATACATCTTTTTGATCTTCAACGATAAATGGAGCAACTGGAGCTAAATATGGAACTCCAAAAGAACGAAGGGAACTTAAATGAGCAACCATAAATACAAGCACTAAAAGAACACCATATAAGCCTAATACTGATGCAACAATGATAAGAACGAATCGAATAAGTCTCGATGCATTTGCAAAGTTATAATTCGGGAATACGAAATTAGCAATCGCCGTTATCGCAACAATGATAACCATAATGTTTGAAATAATTCCTGCTTCAGCCGCAGCCTGTCCGATAACTAATGCACCAACAATAGAAACCGTTTGACCTACAGCCCGTGGCATCCTTACCCCTGCTTCTCTTAAAATTTCAAATGTAATCTCCATAATAAATACCTCTACTACTGCTGGAAAAGGAACATCTTCCCGTTGAGCAATAACACTTAATAGTAAAGTGGTTGGTAAAAGTTCTGGGTGAAAGGTCAATACACCTACATAAGCGGACGGCATAATTAAGCCAATCATAAAGGACAAATAGCGGATCATCCGAACAAAGCTACTCATAAAATAGTTTTGATAGTTATCTTCTGGAGATGTAAAAAAATCAGTAAGAACAGCTGGAACTATTAATACAAAAGGGGAGCCGTCAATTATAATGACAATCTTCGCATCCATTAAATAAGTTGCTACTGCATCTGGACGCTCTGTATTCATAGCAAGTGGAAAGACCGTCAAGCTTTTATCTATAATTAATTCCTCGACATTTGCAGACTCAAACACGGCAGAAATATCAATCTTATTTAGTCTTGAACGCACCTCGTTTACTATTTTTTCATTTGCAATAGAATACATATAACCCATATAAACATTTGTCCGCGTTTCGTTTCCAAGCATAAATTTCTCAAAACGCAAATGATGGTTTCGTATTCTTTTTCTTATTAAATTTATATTGGTTGAGGCATCCTCTACAAAAGAGTCTTTTGGTCCCCTTACTACTGTTTGTGTAGTAGGCTCTGCTACCGCTCTCCCTTCACTGTTTATATAATTTAAACTAAGCGCCTGCCCAACTCCTCTGAAAACAATCACAATTCTGCCTTCCAAGAGAGAAGAAACAATTTCATTCACCGTTTTCAATAATTTATATCCTGATACCCCAAAACTTCTTTTACTTAGATTGTGCAAATCTTCTATTGTTTCTACGACAATATCTTTATCCGCTGAATTCTCTAACGTATTTCCTAACATTTCTTTTAACATTTCCGTATTAACTACTGTTTCTAAATAGTAAATACAACCATCGCTTTTTCCTACACGAATGACGTCAGACTGCAAATCAGCCGTATTCCCAAAGGTTTTATTAATTTCTAATTTTAGCTCTTCAAATGTTAATTTATCTAAGCCTATCTCTTTTGCTTTTGTTGGAACTACATCGGAGGGTATTTCTTTTTTACTATTTATAGACAGTATCTTTTTAAAATAATTCATGCTCTTATCTCCCTTTTTTCATTCCTTTGTTCCTTCCATTTTTTTATTAACAGTACAAACACAATCAAAATAGGAAATCCAAATTGAAGTGGAAGATGGAGTAGAAATATATCTACATGTAATCCTTCTACCAAATGATCGGAAAAATCTATCGTAATAAAGATTGAAAACATCGCTACTATACAGGATACCGGCATTGCAAAATAGCGAAATGGAATTTTAAAAATATACTCTATACCTTTTAAGCCTCCATATAAAAACACTGAACTTTTGATCAATATTCCTAGCATCATAATAAACACAACTAACACATCTATTCTTTCAAGAAATTCACCAATGCTAACAAGCCTTGCAGTAATCAATAATGGGAAATTTGCGCGGGTCGCTGTATTTTCTCCTAATGTAGCAATGATGAGAAAAACAGAGGACAATAAGATTACACTAGCAATAAATACACTAATTAAACATACCTTGCTAGCCGCTTTATAGTTTCCTATATTTGCCAAAATAACTGTAAATGCTATAAGCTCACCAAAAGGAAATGCAATAATGGAAGGTATGGTCGATTTAATAACTTCCATTATTCCACTGCTAAGAATTGGCTGTATATTCGTAAGATTTATTTTGCCTCCAGCGTATAATAAAATAAACAGCAAGAATACAAATACAAACATATAGGGGCTAAATATCTCTGCCGTTCTCCCTAAAACCTCAATTCCTAGATACAATATATAGCCAATTACTAACATGAGCGTAAATATCGTAAATTCGATAGGTGTTGCAGGAAGAATGGCAGTTGTGATTAGTTCCCCAAAGTCTCTAATAACCCTTGCAGAAATATAGATAAAATAACTTAGATAAACAAGAGCAAGAATTACTGCAACTTTTCGAGAAAAACAATATTCGATTATCTCATATATATTTTTCCCTGGTAGCAATGACATGAAATAAAGATAAAAACTCATAACAATTAAGCCGATAAACATTCCAATTAAAACAACTAGCCATGCATCTCTCTTAGCTTCCATTCCTATGCCAACTACGATAGAGCTTCCAAGAAGGAAATTAATAATCATCGTAAATATTTGTGTTAAAGATAGTTTTTCTGTCAACATAATCATTCAGCACCTTATTGGTTATAATTTTCATCAAGCGTTTAAATCAGCTATTTCATTGCTAGTTGTCATTTAAGCATCACTTCATCAGAAAATGTTATCTTCTTTATTATCAATCGCACTTTTTATGAACCGTGTTCCCTATAATCTCTATTGACCTTTTTCCTAGTATTAGATTTGTTCCAATGCTTAATCATCATAATAAGCACCATTAGTGATGGTAAGCCAAATTGCAGAGGAATATGTAGTAGGTAAGGATTAGACTGCAACCCTTCATTCATATGATCGGAATAATTCCGAGCAATTAAGGTTGTAAAAACACCAACCACGCATACCATTGGAAAGGCAAAATATCGAAATGTTTGATTAAAAATATATTCCAAAGCCTTTAACCCCCCATAAATATAGATACAGCTTTTCACGAGTGTTCCTAGCATCATACAGAAAACAACAATTGCATCTATCCGCTGCAAAGAATTGCCAATTGATACAAGCCGGGCAGCACTCAATAATGCAAAATTGGAGCGCAAGGCAATATCATGTCCTAGAGACAAAACAATCATCAGCGACGTTACCAGCAATAAAAGGCTTGATATAAGTACACTATAAATAATTATTTTCTTGCTGTATTTGGCATTTGAAACATTGCTCAATATGTAAGTTAAAATAATCAATTGGCCATAGGGTCGAACAATTTCATAGGGAAAAATAATACTCCATAGTGGCCTAAACCCATCCTTTAATATTGGTCGAATATTGGAAAAATCGAAGTTATTGCCTGCATACAAAAAAATAAATAAAAGTAGGATAAAGATAAAGGCATATGGAGTAAAGATCTCTGCAGTTCTAGCAAGAACTTCCAATCCCATATACATAATATATCCCATCACAATGACAAGCATGATTGTCGATACTTCAATTGGTGTTATAGGAAGTACCGTACTTGCAATTAACTCTCCAAAGTCCCTAATAATACGACAACTATAGTAAAAAAAGTAAGTGGCATAAACAAAACTGAGGCCGATGGCAACTGGCCGCGTAAAACAATACTCAAACATCTCAAATAAATTTTTCCCCGGTGCCAAAGTCATCATATAAATAAAAAACAAGGTAATAATTATTCCTAACCCTAAAGCAATCAGAAGAACAATCCATGCATCCTCCTTCGCTTTTAATCCAAGGCCAATTACAATCGTACTACCAATTTGGAAATTAAAAATTACTGCAGCCAATTGAGTTAACGAAATATTTTCTTTTAACATGCTGTTACACACTTCCTTTTAGAAAAGCGCAAGCGCCTTGGTTCCTTATGTATACAATTAAAAAACATGTACTTATATATACCTTGTGATGTTCTAATTTTGCTTTCCAAGACTGTGTAGTTGTACCCTTCTTCTAAGAGTGAAAGCACACTAAAATTAATCCGCTATTTAAAAGTGGTCTCTTAATCTAGATCAAGTGATCCTTCCATCAGCCGGTTTTTCAGAATTTCCTCTTCCTTCGATGTCTCTTTTTGTTGGGATTCGTACTTCCAATAAGTCTACCTTGCTTCTATTTATTAGACTGTTACCTTACCGAACAGCCTGAAATACTTTTGAACAAAACAGAGTCTTTTAGAAAATAAACTCTAATAAATCGATAATCTCATCCTGGTATTTTCTGCTTCCCCTTTTTTTTATTTTTCCATAAACGAAAATCTACAATGACAGACCAAACGAAGCCAAATATTGCAGTAAACACAATTGTAATTGCACCTGCCCCAACTTCCGCCTCATAAATTTTTTTAAGACATTTCATAAACCCTTCATGAAACACAAAAATATCTAAGCCAACGGTCAAAATACCCATAGATGTAAATATTAATAGATAAGCAAAAGTTACCATTTAACCCTTCCTTTAAGTGCTTTGTTTATTAATGGTATTATCTTGTGAAATTTCTCCATTTTTATGCCTAATTTTTCATTTTTTATCTAAGATTAGTCTGTTTAGGCTTGCCACCCCTTACCCTTTTGCCAAATAAAAAAGCTGTCATCTACCAAATTTTTTTGGATTAATGACAGCTTTATATTGAAATGGTATTATTTCTTTTTTTCTCTCATTTGATAATCAATGATTTCCCCATGATAAAAGCTTTTACGTGATAATCTTAAGTTTAGCTTTTTAGCCATTTGCTTCAGTTCTCTTTCTTCTCTTTCTGTAACTAAGCTAACTACCACTCCTGATGCACCAAATCTCCCCGTTCTACCGGAACGATGAATATACTGTGTCTGATCAATAGCTAAATCATAATGGACCACATGCGTGATATTTTGAATATCAAGCCCTCTAGCTGCCACATCTGTTGCTAGCAGCATATTACGCTTTCCATCTCGGAAATCTTTTAATGATTTCTGACGCTCCATCTTATTCAAATCAGAATGCAAAATACTCGTTTGAATATTTTTATAGGTCAATTTTTCATGAATTACATTTAAATTGCCAATATCTTTTACGAACACAAGAATTTTCGCATTGTTCAAACGAGAGATTGGCTCTAAAAGTTTTACCTTATCTCGATATTCTGCTTGAAAATAAATATGCTCCACTTCTGCTGCATCAATCACCTTATCTTTTTTCACACGGATAATTTCTGCATCTTGAACAAGTTCCTTGGCAATATCTTCTGTATGTTTTGGTAAGGTTGCAGAGAATAAGACAACTTGTCTATCTTTTAAAGTGGCTTTTACAATTTGTCGGACAGATTCAATATGCTCTGATACCAATAATTGGTCCGCTTCATCTAGTACAACTGTTTTTACTTCGTGCATTTTCAATTTTTTCTGTTTAATCAGCTCTAACGCTCTTCCAGGTGTACAAATAACAAGATGAGGGTGTTTTTTCAGCTTTTCTAATTGTCTTTTTACATTGGCTCCACCAATAAACGAAGCCGAACGAATACCGCTACCCTCTCCCCATTTTTGTACTTCTGCCAAAATTTGCATAACAAGCTCTTGAGAAGAAGCAAGACAAATCGCCTGGATATTCTTTGAGTCCGTATCAATTTTATTTATAACTGGCAATAAATAAGCTAGTGTTTTTCCCGTTCCTGTTGGGGATTCAGCAATTACATCTTTTCCCTCCAATATAAGTGGTATGGATTGTGCTTGGATAGATGTCGCGTGTTTAAAATTCGCTTTCTCCCAGTTCTGCTGTATAAATGGTTTAAATGTATTCCAAAATTGCTGTTCTTTCATTTCGTTCTCCTTTTAAAAAAGTTAGACGAATTGCATCTAACTTTAAAATATGTCTTCTTATTATAAATTATTTACTGAAAAATTGATATGAAACCTTTTTTATTGAGGTAATATATATTTTTGATGGGGGTACGCTTACTTTGGATCACCCTCAATAAAAAAGGGGAAGCGTCCCTTAAGAAGCTTCCTCCCTCAACTTATATTAACGTTTGTTGTTTACCAACAGTTTGAAAAATATCGACTCGGTCTTTAATTTTCTTCATTTTCACATCTAATTCATGTGCTGCATCTGCTGCTTCCTTTAATTCATTAAGCAAATGTCTAGGAACATCTTTATCAAATTTATAATAGATTTTATGCTCTAGGCTTGCCCAGAAATCCATCGCGATTGTTCTAATTTGAATTTCGACACATACTTCTTGCATACCAGTACTTAAGAATACAGGAATACTGATGATTAAATGTAAGCTTTTATAGCCATTGGCTTTTGGATTTTTTATATAATCCTTCACCTGTAGGACCTTAATATCATTCTGTTTTTCTATAATGTTAAAAACTTCATAAATATCCGATATAAATGAACATGTAATACGGACTCCAGCAATATCGTGTATATATTTCTTCGCGTTTTCAATTGAAATTGCATGTCCTTTCCGATGTAACTTCTGCATGATTCCTCTTGGAT
Source organism: Bacillus sp. 522_BSPC (assembly GCF_001076885.1). Taxonomy (GTDB): domain Bacteria; phylum Bacillota; class Bacilli; order Bacillales; family Cytobacillaceae; genus Niallia; species Niallia hominis. The sequence goes on along the minus strand of NZ_JVDT01000034.1, from coordinate 10,291 downwards.
CCTTAATGCGCGATTTTATATGTTCAATCGGATTATGATTATGAATAAATTGAAATTCTTCATTTATAATTTTTAATTTCGTATTTATCTCGTCTAGAGCAAAGTTGTATATGATTAAGCTATTTTTCCATTCATTTAGTTCATTTGATAATTCATTTAAATCAAAATGATTATCTTCCATATATGTTTTGAGGTGTTTTACGCTTTCCATCTACTAGTAAGTCTCCTTTGGATTCCGATAAACCTTTTCTGCGTCTACTCCGATACTCTTTAAAAACTCAATAATTTGGTCAATAGTTTTCATTTTCAACATCCACCTTTATATAATTCGAGCTATTTTCGGGTGTTGACTTGCACCGAATATATTTATATAGTAAACCAAAATGACCGGTCAGTCAAATATCATTTATATCCAATACTATTTTTTATTAAAAAAGAAACAGTACTCCCTTTAACCTTTATATACAAGACATTAAGAAAGGGAAATACTGTTCAATAAGCTTAATAGCCTTACTGACCAACCGGTGTATTAGATGAAAATTCCGTTTATAAAAATACTATTCTGCTGCTTCTGAAAACTGATTTTGATGTAGTTCATAATAAAATCCTCTTGTTTTCAATAATTCATCATGAGAACCTTTTTCGATAATCATTCCCTTATCTAAGACAAGGATCATATCTGCGTGTTTAATCGTATTAAGCCGATGGGCAACAACAAAACTAGTTTTCCCTTTCATCAAGCGCTTTAAAGCCTCTTGTATTTTCACTTCTGTAATGGTATCAATACTGCTTGTGGCTTCATCGAGAATAAGAATGGACGGATCAGCAAGGATTGCTCGTGATATCGATAACAATTGTTTTTGCCCCTGACTTATTCCATTTCCATTTGCAGAAAGAATCGTATCATACCCATCTGGGAGATGTTCAATAAAGCCATGAGCATTCGCCATTTTTGCTGCATCCTCGACTTCCTTATCGGTTGCGTTCAGTCTGCCGTATCGAATATTTTCCCGTATCGTTCCTTCAAATAAATAATTATCCTGAAGGACAAATCCCATATGTGAACGGAGGCTTTCTCTTTTTATTTTTGTTATATCATGACCATCCACCAATATACTTCCAGTTGTTGCATCATAAAATCTCGTAATAAGCTGGATAATCGTAGTTTTTCCTGCTCCTGTTGGTCCAACAAAAGCGATTGTCTCGCCAGGATTTACTTTAAAGTTAATATCCTTCAATATTTCCTTATCTGTCTCATAAGAAAAGGAAACTTGCTTGAATTGAACTTCTCCCTTTGTCTCTTTTATTTCGCTTGCCGTTTTCTCATCTTCTTCTTCTCTTTCCTCATCTAATACCTCAAATACTCTTTCCGCACCAGCAATTGCAGATAGTAAAGTATTAAATTGGTTAGATAAATCATTCAATGGCCGAGTGAATTGTCTTGAATATTCTACGAAAATAACAATTACTCCAATTGATACAGCACCTGACTTCAGTGCTAACAGCCCGCCAACTCCAACAATAATCGCATAGCTAGCATTATTTAACATATTCATTAGCTTTGGAATAAATCCTGAATATACTTGTGCCCAAAAAGCAGAATTCTTAAGTTTATCACTTTTTTCTTTCATATCATTAATCATTTTTTTCTCTAGGGAAAATGTTTTTATGATTTTTTGACCAGAAATGGATTCCTCGATAAATCCATTTAAGTCACCTAAGTTCTTTTGTTGCTCCTTAAATAACACACTCGTTCTGCTTGTTATCCATTTCATCCCCAAAAACATTACTGGAACAATTATTAAAGTCAGAACCGTTAACAACGGGCTTAGTATAAACATCACCACTACGGTCCCGATTAAAGTGATTATACTAGAAAAGATTTGAATAACAGAGCTATTTAAGGTGGAGCTTACGTTTTCAATATCATTGGTAACACGGCTCATTAGTTCCCCATGCTGTTTTTTGTCAAAATAACTTATCGGTAATTCATGAAATTGATGAAATAAATTTGCTCTTAGCTGAAAAACAGTTGTTTGTGATATTCCAATCATCCAATAGCTTTGTAAAAATAATGCAATGGAATTAAGAAAATAAATACAGCCAAGAAATAATAGCATTCCTGTAAATCCGTCTAAATTTCTATTTACAATAAAGCGGTCAATAGACATCCCTAATACATATGGTCCCAATAATCCTAATGCACAGCTTAGTGCAACCATCACTAAAACAAGAATCAGCAACCCTTTTTTTTGGGCCAGATATGCCCATAACCGATATAAAGTTTTCCCCATATTCTTTGGTTTTTTTCCTTTTTTAACAACTGTAGCATCTGGCTTTATATCAGGTTTAGGATAGTGAAATGGATCGGTTAGTTCCCTTTGCATTCTCCCACTCTCCTTCCCCTAGCTGTGATTCGACTATTTTTTGGTAAAGCTTGTTTGTTTTATATAATTGATCATGGGGAGCAAAGCTTACAATTTCCCCATTTTCTATTAGCATCACCCGATCTGCCTTCATAGCAGTAGATACTTTCTGGGTAATGAGCAGAAGCGTGCATTGATAAGAGGCGACTGCATCAAGCAGTTTTTTTTCTGTCTTCAAATCTAAAGCACTTGTACTGTCATCTAAAAGAAGAATACTTGGTTTTCTGACAAGGGCTCTTGCAATGGAAAGACGCTGTTTTTGTCCACCCGATAAATTAACTCCCTTTTGCCCAATTCTCGTATCGTATGTATTGGGCATTAACATAATTGTTTCATGTATTTGGGCATCCTTTGCAGCTTGCACCACCTCATCAAAGGTAGCATTGGGATTTCCCCACATAATATTTTCCTTAATCGTTCCAGTAAAGAGCATCGATTCCTGTGGTACATAGCCTATTTGCTTTCTTAGTGCATTTAATGAGTAGGAATCGATCCGTTTATCATCAATTAAGATCGTTCCTTCTGTTGGTTCATACAGTCTGGGAATCAATTGGAAAAGTGTTGTCTTTCCTGATCCTGTCGCTCCTAATATCGCAATTCTTTCTTTTGGCTGAATGGTAAATTGCAAATTTCCAATGGTGTTTTTTCTATTAGAAGGATAACAAAAGGATACATGTTGAAAATTAATTTTTCCTTTAATTTTTGAATTCCTATTTCCTTCCGGATTATCCGTATCCTTTTCTTCTATATCAATAATCTCTTGAATACGATCTGCTGAAGCCTTTGAGCGGGAGATAACCATTACTAACATACTGACTACAGAAATAGAAGAAGTTATCCTTAATGTGTAGTTAATAACCGCGACTACCTCCCCAATCTGAGCTTCACCAGTATTTATTTGCCCAGAACCAATCCAAAGTATCGCAATAATACATAAATTCATTGCAAAAAGTAAAAGCGGTACCGTTGTTTCCATGATTCTTAATGCTCTTTGTGTAAGATTTTTTAGCTCTTCACTTGTTTGTGTAAAACGATTTCTTTCGAATTGCTTCCGTATATAAGCACGAATCAATCGGACAGCTGTTAAATTTTCAAGCATGACACTATTAACATGATCCAACTTCTTTTGGACAGATTGAAAAAGCTTTCTCCCTATTTTGATTACCCAAATAAACATAATCACGATTAATGGAATGGTCACTGCCAGAATTAGTGCCAGCTCTACATTAACTAGAAAGGACATAACGATTCCGCCTACAATTAAAAGTGGTGCCCTTAATAAAAATCGCAATCCCATAAATATGGTGTTTTGTAATTGGGTAATATCATTAGTTAATCTCGTAATCAAAGAGGAGCTTGCAAAAACATTACTACTTGAAAAGGTAAAATATTGAATGATTTGATATAGCTCATTCCGAAGACTATAGCCAAAATTCTGACAAACATGGGAAGAATAAAACGTATTTATGATTCCCGCAGCAAAGGCTACAAGGGAAAATACAATTAGCAGCCCTCCCCAAATTAGGACAACTTTTGTATCTTGATGAGCCAATCCATCATCAATAATTTTTGCCATGATTAATGGTTGAACTAATTCTACTGCAAGCTCTGTTAACATAAGAAAAAGAGCAATTGTTATACTTAGTTTATATACTCGAAGTCTACCAAATATTTTTGACATTATTCCCTCCAGCCTTTGTCCTGATTGGTTGAAATATCCGTCCTTTCCAACCATCGATGAAATTTCTTTAGGTTTACTAAACATTATTTTTATCATACCTCTTTTTAGTCAGTTAGAAAACACTAATTTTCATCCTTCAGAAGAAGATTTCGGGAGTATTTAGGGGGAATTTTTCGTTAGATTGTGCTAGAAAGACATTGTTTTATTTTATTGGTGACGTCTCCACACGCAATCAGATTATAATTATCCAGTTACAGATACTTTTGTTACCACTCATTACGGTATCTATTCTGAAACAAGATGTAGAATTTTTATCTGTTACTCTTTTGATTGTTTATTTAAAGAAGAGGGATTAGAGAGTGGCTCTCTGTTACCTTGTCACTCCTTTTCTCTCGCTTTCGGGCTTAGAGAGCCGCTCTCTCTTTTCCTTTCTACACTTAAACACTTATCACTAGCAATCCCCCTACTCACTAAAAAAAGAACGACGTTGCCAAAATAGGCTCAGTCGTTCTTTTTTTATTAGTTTGCACCTGTCAATGACCATTTATATAGTTCATTATGGAAACCGAAAATCTTTGGTCCTCCAAATGCTACATCTTTCGATACTGCTGCAAAGTCATAGTCAGAATATAATGTAAAGATTGGCAGTTCTTCACTCCAAATTTCTTGAAGTTCATTATAAATCTGTTTACGTTTTTCTGTATCTGGTTCTTGTTTTCCTTTTTCAAGTAATTCGTCTACCTTTGGATTGTTATACATCGTGTAGTTGCTTGATCCACTTGAACCATATATCGTAGTTAAATCTGGATCAATTGTATTAGTAAAACCAATTAACATTAAATCATAATCTCCAGCTTTCGCTTTTGACATAATAGTTGGGAAATCATACGTTGTCGTATTAAGCTTTAAGCCAACCGCTTTTAGATTTTCTGCAATAATATTTGCTGATTGCTCACGTACTTTATTTCCGATTGGTACAACGAATTCAATCGTCTTATCGAAATCCCATCCGGCTTCTTCTAATAGTTGCTTCGCCTTTTCTGGATCATATGTGTATGTTTCTAGATCTTTATTCAGGTATGGACTGATAGACGTATAAGGTCCGTCTATAATTTCTCCTTCCCCTTTCAGCAATTGATCAACAATCTTTTGACGGTCGATTGCATATGCAATTGCCTGTCTCACTTTTTGGTCTGACATTGTATCCATATTAAAACTCATGTTTTGATATCCATACGTTTTCTCTGTTTTTGTGGTTACATTATCAAAGCCTTCTACTGTTTCAAAATCTTGAACTGCTATTTTCCCGATACCTCCGGCTGCATTCATATGAATCTCCCCTGTTTGTAATTGGGCTACAAGGTTTGCAGCTGGCATGATTTTCACGAATAATTTATCTAATTCTACTTCTCCTAAATAGTAGTCATCATTTTTCGCATATTCGATATACTGATCTTTCGCATACTTAACAAATTTGAAAGGTCCATTGGTTACAGTTGGACTCATCATGAAAGGATCTTTTTGTAAATTTTCTGGTGCTACGTCCTTTAGTATATGTTCTGGTAGAATCATAAATTTTGATCCTAACTGTTCTTTTACCATATTCGGATCAACAGGTTCCTTTGTTTTAAATTGAATTGTCTTATCGTCAACAATCGTTAAAGAAGGTATTTCTGTTACACCGTCTGGAAGTTTTCCATTTACCGTTAACCCGTCTAATTGGGTTAAATAAGCTCCAACAGCTGTTTCAGTCTTTGGATTGGCAACTAAATTCAAAGTAAAGGCAACGTCTGCTGAGGTAACTGGCGTGCCATCTGACCAATTTGCATCCTTATTAATCTTTATTGTAAATGTTTGATTATCCTCTGTCTCAAACGATTCTGCTAGTTTTGGTGTGAATTCTAATGGTGCCGTCATTTCTAGGAAAGTATCAAACATAAACTTTTCTAACCATGCTGCTGCAATATCAGAAGAGTTTATTGGATTAAAGCTTACTGGAGCATTTACTAGGCCGAGATACATCGTATTTTCTTTTGACCCTCCACTTGTTGATGCTGTATTATTTGCACCAGCACATGCTGAAAGCAACAATAATATCACAATGGAAAACATGCTAAATATTGTTTTAAATTTTTTCATGATTTTTCCCCCGTCTATTTTCTATAATGTTAGTAAATAACAAACTCCATTATTTAAGGCTCTTCGGATCCATTGCATCCCTTAATCCATCTCCCATAAAGTTAATAGATAAAACGGCAAGTAATATCATTACTCCAGGAGGAATCCATAACCAGGGCTGCGTTGCTAGTACTGTAATAGATTGAGCTTCGTTTAACATATTTCCCCAGCTTGCTGTTGGAGGCTGAACGCCCATTCCAAGAAAACTAAGGGAAGCTTCCATAATAATGGCAGAAGCAATACCAAATGTAGCATTTACTAAAATAGGTGCAATACAGTTTGGTAGAATATGCTGAAATACAATTTTAGGCGTTGAATAGCCTAGGGCAACCCCCGCTTTTACATAATCCATTTCTTTAATTGTTAGTACACACCCTCTTACTAATCTGGCGATTGACGGCCAACCAAGCAAGCCTAATACCAAAATAACGTTAAAAAGACTAGGTCCCATTATACTTACAAGGACTAAAATAACCATTAAATACGGAAATGACATAAATATATCTGTAATACGCATGATGACCATGTCTACCCATTTTCCAAAGTATCCTGCAATCGCTCCTAGAATGGTACCAATGGCAACATAGATTGCAACTGCCCCTACTCCTACTGATAAGGAAACTCTAGCAGCATATAATAGGCGACTAAACAAATCTCTGCCCACTTCATCTGTACCAAGGATATTCACAGCAGAAGGAGGTGCCGCAAATTCTCCATCTACCGAATATGGATTATGTGGTGCAATTACTGGAGCAAAGACTGCAATCAAAACCATTAATGAAAAAATAATCAGCCCACCAACTGCTAGCTTATGTTTAAAAAAACGCTTTGTAATTAGTTTCAGGTAGCTTTCTTCATTCCCCAACTGTTCTTGAACAGGAATCACCACATTATTTACTGGTAAATCCGTATCCATTTTCACATTAGGAATACTCATGTTCACTCCCCCTTAGTTATACTTTATTCTTGGATCCACAACAGCATATAAAATATCAGTAATCAAATTAGAGAAGAGTACAGCAAGTGCTGCGATAAAATTTATCGCCATTAATGTTGGATAGTCCCGTGATGAAATGGACTGAATCGTTAATTGCCCTAAACCAGGCCATTGAAAAATTTGCTCTGTTACTACTGCCCCACCAATTAAAATCGGTATCTCCATCCCAATAATAGTAATAATAGGAATAAGCGCATTTTTTAATCCATGTTTGTTGGTAACGATAAATTCCTTTAATCCCTTCGCTCGAGCAGTCCGCAAATAATCCTGCCCCAATACTTCTAGCATGCTACTTCTTACATAACGGACTGTACTTCCTGCAATGGCAGTCCCTAATATAGCTGCTGGCATAATAAGGTGAAATAATGTATCAGCAAATCCACCGTTGCTACCAAGTGTAAACATGCCACCTGTAGGTAAAATATTTAAAACGAGAGCAAAAACATAAATACTTCCTAATCCTAAGAAAAAGTTAGGAATAGATACACCTAAAAAGGAAAAGGTAGTTGTTAAATAATCAATCCACGAATACTGCTTGGTGGCACTTAAGATTCCAATTGGAATGGCAATGATATAAGCAATAATTAAGGCAGTGCTCATAAGAAGTAAGGTTGGCCCAACTCTATTTAGCACTAAGTCCAACACTGGTTCATACGTGGTATAAGAAAATCCAAAATCTCCTTGAAGAAGATTTCCGAGCCATCTAAAGTACTGAATGTAAATAGGATCATTAAGTCCCAATGCTTCTTTCTTCGCATCGATATCTGCCTGGGTTGTATCTGGATTAATATACATATCCACAGGGTTACCTGGAGCTAGGTTAATAATGAAAAAGTTAAAAACAGTTACTCCCAGCAACACTGGAATGGCAATTAATAATCTCCTAATAATATATTGAAACAATCAAATCTCCCTCCTTTAATTTAGTGGAAAATGGCAGGCGACTGAATGATCTGTAGCATTCAATAGCGGCTCCTTCTCCTTACAAATAGCTTGAGCCATTGGACATCTTGTATGAAATCTACAGCCCTTTGGTGGATTTGCTGGACTTGGAACATCTCCTTCCACGACAATCCTTTCTCTATTTCGAAGATGGGGATTAGGAATAGGATAAGCACTTAACAATACTTTCGTATAGGGGTGCTTGGGATTTTTAAAGATTTCTTCTGTTTTTCCAATTTCAACGATTTTTCCTAGATACATAACAGCTATTCGATCACTTATATATTTAACTGCTCCTAATCCATGCGCGATAAATAAATAGGTTAAGTTAAATTCCTTTTGCAAATCTTTTAATAGATTTAACACCTGTGCTTGAATAGAAACGTCCAATGCTGACACTGGTTCATCACAAACAATCAATTTCGGATTTAGCATAAGCGCTCTAGCGATACCAACCCTTTGTCTTTGACCACCAGAAAATTCATGAGGATATCTACTTTTATGAAATTTAGTTAATCCTACTATTTCAAGTATTTGGTCTACCTTTTTGTTTGCCTCTTCTTTCGTGGCAAGTCGATGGGCAATTAATGGTTCTGCCAATAAATCGCCTATTCGCTTACGTGGATTAAGAGAAGAATAGGGATCCTGAAAGATTATTTGCATCTCAGTCCTAATTTTTCTTAATTCCTTATGCTGAATTGTCGCCATATCCTTTCCTTCAAATAACACTTTTCCGTCTGTCGGTGGATCAAGCTTTACGATTGCTCTTCCTGTAGTGGATTTCCCACAACCAGACTCCCCGACAAGGGAAATGGTTTCACCAGGATAAATCGAAAAATTAAGCCCATCCACCGCTTTGACATGACCAACTGTTTTCGATAAAATCCCCTTCTTAATTGGATAGTATTTCTTTAGGTTTTGAATTTCTACTAACGGTTGTAGTTGTTTGAATATTCCGTCTTTTGTAGGTAAAGTTTCTATGCTCATACAGTAACCTCCCTCTCTTCATTTGACATACTCTCTTGCTGTTTTTCCTCATATAGCCAACAACGAACTTTATGATTTCGTTTATTGTCTATGCTAATATGGGGAGGTTTTTCGGCAATGCATTTTTCAGTCACATAAGGACATCGTGTGTGAAACCTACAGCCTTTAGGCATTTGCTGCAATGTTGGAACAGAACCGGGAATGGAATATAGCTTTTCCTGAGCATCATACTCTAGGTGTGGGATAGAGTCGATTAAGCCTTTCGTGTAAGGATGCTTCGGCTCATCAAAAAGAGTAAAGACATCTGCTTCTTCTACTACTTGTCCCGCATACATGACAATTACTTTATCTGCCATTTCTGCAATTACACCTAAGTCATGTGTAATCATCATAATAGCTGTCTCTGACTCATTTTTTAAGCTTTTCATTAATTCAAGAATCTGTGCCTGTATCGTTACATCTAATGCAGTAGTTGGCTCATCTGCAATTAACAGCTTAGGTTTACAAGATAGCGCCATCGCTATCATTACCCTTTGTCGCATTCCTCCAGAAAGCGCATGTGGATATTCATCTATAATTACCTCCGCTCTCGGAATACCTACTCTCTTAAGCATTTCTACCGCATAGCTTTTAGCTTTCTTAGCATTTAAACCCATATGTAAACGAATCAATTCCACCATTTGATTACCAATTGTAAAAACTGGATTTAAAGAGGTCATCGGTTCTTGAAAAATCATAGATATTTCATTTCCTCTAACCTTACGCATTTCTGCTTCGGTTAATTTTGTTAAATCATTTCCATTCAGATTAATCGAACCGTTTTTGATATATCCATGTTTTCCTAGCAACCTCATAATGGATAAAGAAGTTACACTTTTACCACATCCAGACTCTCCCACAATACCAATGGTTTCACCTGGTTGAAGCTGAAATGAAACCTCCTCTACCGACACAACCTCTCCCTTATCCGTCCGAAAAGCCGTTTGCAGTTTATCCACTTCTAAAATATTCTCCCCCATACTTCCCCTCCTAAATATAAAGCGTAAGCGCCTGGTTATCAGCGTACAAACTGGAAGAACA
>NZ_JVDT01000033.1 GCF_001076885.1 Bacillus sp. 522_BSPC | reverse complement strand
CGTTTATCGATTTTGTTTCACAAACAAGGGATAATAACAGTTTTGATAGAAATTTAGGAGGAGCTTCTGTTAATGTCGCTGTACATATAAGTAGATTTGCTATTCCAAGCTTTTATATTACAAAGTTAGGAATAGATGAAGATAGTATATTTGTGGAAGAAGAGATGCAAAAGGAAAAAATAAATTTGGATGAAAGCGTTCGGACATCAACAAAGAAAATTTCCAAAGTTTTTGTTCATCTCGATGAAGATGGGGAAAGACACTTTCATAACTACGAAAATGAAACTCCCGATGAAGTCGTATTGGAATCAGATATTAAAGGACAATCATTTGAAAATAAAGCTATTTTCTATTTTGGATCAGGTACACTTTTTCATCCACATGCAAGAGCAGCAACGAAAAAAGCAATAAGCTTAGCAAAGGAAAAAGGGCTGCTAATTGCTTTTGATGCGAATATACGCTTGAAAAGATGGAATAAGGAAGAGGAATGTAGAGAGGTGATTAGAGAACTTTTGCCTTTTGTTGATATTCTAAAGCTATCAAGAGAAGAGCTTTATTTTCTAATGGAGGTAGATACGGTGGAAGAAGGGATGGAAGAGCTGGCAAATTTAAATATCCCATTTCAGCTTGTTACTCTCGGAGAAAAAGGAGCTATTGGACGATTGCTTGAGAAAAAAATGCATGTACCTGCAGAGGCGGTGAATGTTTTAGATACCAATGGCTCTGGCGATGCATTTATGGCAACAATTCTATTTTATATACACGAAAAAGGATTCCCTAATTCAGAGGAAGAGATGGTGAATTATATAAGGTGTGCCAATAAGCTAGGAGCAATGGTCGCAACTAAAAAGGGATCCTTACCTCCCCTGGATAATTATCGATCACTTGTCCTAAAATGAATTAATTAGACATATTGAGCATCCTGAATACATAAACTCCTAGGTGATAAGCGAGAATGGCGGCTCCACAGTTTAAGCTTGCGACTTGGCTTAGGCGTACCCCATGGAAAGGAAAGTGCATGTAACGAAAACATCCTTAATTAAAAAATTGCTTTAAGCATGCTTACATAGAAGGAACAACCATCATGATGGCAGAATTCTTATGTAAGGATGCTTTTTGTCACTTTTTAAGTCTAAAGACGTAGACAAAAATAATCCAAGAGTTTGTTTCAAGACTTAGATAATCTTTATATGATAGTACAGAGGAATGGAAAAAGTAATAGGTGTCTTTGAAAATTAAAAGATACATCAGAACAATTATTTCCTTACGATCTATTTATTTACGAAAGTAAAGTGAAAAGAGTGTAAATTACGGATTTTAGAAGGGAGGGGTGTTTGTGTGACGGAAAAAAAAGTATATATTATTTTATCTGATACAGGAACATTATTCACACGTTGTATTAAGTTATTTACGAGAAAGCCCCATAATCATGCATCTATTTCCTTTGATCCACAACTAAATGAAGTGTATAGTTTTGGCAGAAGGAAACCTAGCAATCCCTTTGTTGGCGGCTTTGTTAAGGAAAATGTAAAACATGATTTTTTTCGAAAAAGCCGTTGCATCATATATTCCATCTCTGTGACGGAGACACAATATGAAAAAATGAAGTGTAAGATTGAAGAAATGGAGAAAGAACAAAGAAATTACCGCTACAATCTTCTTGGCCTATTATTTATTTTATTTAAAATACCTTATAATCGGAAAAATGCTTATTTTTGTTCACAGTTTGTTGCATCTATCTTACATGAAAGTGGTGTTTTATTTTTTACTAAGCCACCTTGTTTAATAACCCCATATGATTTATTAGATGAATATAATATGCATAGGGTTTATGAAGGGGAATTACAATTATATCCACTTGTTTTTACGAAAAAAGCAGCATGAAGCTATTATATTTTTATCATACCTAGACAACAAATGTTATACCCCTACTAAGGATAGCTTCTTGGTAATTAATATCGTTAGTAAGGGGATTTTTATATAAATGAAAAAAGTGACCCTTTAAAGGGTCGCTTTTTTGGTATGAAATGGATATAGCGCAAATGGTTAATGACAGAACTTTTGGTGAAAATAAAAGTTAGAAGGAAAGCTTTGACAAAGGTAATCCCCATATAATATGATAACAATTGCTGACAAGTCTTATCGGAATTAGGAGGATTAATATGAAAAAATTAAGTATATTGTTTAGTTTATTACTAAGTCTTACCATTGTTTTAGCTGCATGTGGTGGTAATTCAAATAATGAATCAAATGATTCTGCAGATAAAAATGATGACAAAACAGATTTATTAGCGCAAATTAAAGAAGATGGAAAATTAGTAATTGGTACGGAAGGTACTTACCCTCCCTTTACTTTTCATGATGATTCAGGGAAATTAACGGGATTTGATGTGGAAATCGCACAAGAAGTCGCAAAACGATTAGGTGTAGAAGCTGAATTTATGGAAACACAATGGGATGCCATATTTGCTGGACTTGATGCAAAGCGTTTTGACATGATTGCAAACCAAGTAGGAATTAATGATGAAAGAAAAGAGAAGTATTCATTCTCTGATCCATACATTTCTTCTTCTGCAGTACTTATCACAAGAGAAGATTCAGATGTAAAAAGCTTTGAAGACATTAAAGGATTGAAGTCAGCACAATCATTAACAAGTAATTACGCTGAAATCGCCAAATCTAACGGTGCTGAGTTAGTTGGGGTAGATGGATTTAATCAAGCTGTTGAATTGTTAAATTCAAAACGAGTAGATGTAACAATTAATGATAAATTATCATTTTTAGACTTTAAAAAACAAAAGCCGGATGCAAAAGTTGTGATTGCTGATTCTGCAGATGATGTGGCCCAAAGTGGATTAATGTTTAGACAAGGAAATGATTCGTTAGTAGAAGCGGTAAATACAGCATTACAAGAAATGATTGATGATGGTACGTATAAATCAATATCTGAGAAATGGTTCGGAGAAGATGTACTTAAATAATATCTTTACAGACCCAGAAGCATTCCAGCGATATTATGATATTGCCGTTAGTTCCCTTCTTCCTTTGGTGAAGGGGGCTATTTTATATACGATACCACTATCAATTATTTCCTTTATCATTGGACTGATCTTAGCTGTATTAACCGCTTTAGCTAGATTATCAAGTGTTAAAATTTTGCAAATCATTGCAGGGATTTATGTTTCCGTAATTCGAGGAACCCCTTTACTCGTACAGCTTTTCATTATTTTTTACGGGCTTCCGAACATTGGCATTACGCTTGAACCATTTATAGCAGCAATCATTGGTTTTTCCTTAAGTGTTGGAGCGTATGGGTCAGAAATAGTTAGAGGTTCCATATTGAGTATTCCTAAAGGGCAATGGGAAGCTGGATATTCGATTGGAATGAGCTATGCCCAAAATTTAAAAAGAATTATTTTGCCACAGGCTGCGCGCGTGTCCATTCCACCATTGTCGAATACATTTATAAGTTTAATTAAAGATTCATCCCTTGCTGCCTTAATCCTAGTAACAGAAATGTTTCGAAAAGCACAGGAAATAGCAAGCACAAACTATGAATTTTTGCTTCTATACTCAGAGGTTGCGCTTTTATATTGGCTTATTTGCTTCCCTCTATCTATTATTCAGCAGAGTCTTGAAAATCGCTTCGGACGTCACTTGAATAAATAATCAAGCTTCTAATTAGAAAATAACTAATCGATAGAGAAAGGAGGAACTAGCATGATTTCCATCAAGGGGTTGTCAAAGCATTTTGGTGATTTACAAGTATTAAAGGACATAAATCTAGAAGTAGAAAAAGGGAAAGTCATTGTCGTTATTGGACCGTCTGGATCTGGAAAAACGACGATGCTGCGTTGTTTAAACATATTGGAGATACCGACGAATGGCCATATTACGATTGAAAATAAACAATTGGACTTCTCGAAAAAGGTTACAAAAAAGGCTATAACCGATTTTCGAAAATTGACAGGAATGGTTTTTCAAAGCTATAATCTTTTTCCACATAAAACGGCCTTGGAAAATGTAATGGAAGGCCCTATTACGGTGAAAAAGCAATCAAAGGAAATAGCAAGAAATAAAGCTATTGAATTATTAAATAAAGTTGGGCTTGGGGATAAAATCGATTACTATCCATTCCAGCTTTCAGGTGGGCAGCAACAGCGTGTTGGCATTGCAAGAGCATTGGCAATGGAACCAGAAGTGATGTTGTTTGATGAACCGACTTCAGCGTTAGATCCAGAGCTCGTTGGTGAAGTATTAAAGGTAATAAAAGCACTTGCTAATGAGGGAATGACAATGATTGTAGTTACACATGAAATGAAATTCGCGCGTGAGGTTGCAGATGAAGTTATCTTCATGGATGGTGGCTATATTATGGAAAAAGGAAATCCACAGAATATCTTTACTGCGCCTAAAGAAGAAAGAACACAGCAATTCCTACAATTAATTCAATAAAAAAATGAGTTGTTAAGGAAACTCGGATAAGGAGATTCCTTAACAACTCTAAAACAAAAGGGGGAATTACACTTTGTAGTATCATTGTGGCCCCCTTTTTCGTTTTTTATACATACAAAGATAATTTTTTTAAAATCTACATGCTTTTTGAAAAAGGAAGCTATTGTTTATCATGAATTTTCTTATGAATGACTTCCTCTTCTAATAAATTTAAGAAAGCAACAATGATACCAGAGAGCAAAGAAGCAATGGTGTAAACCGATAAACCAGATATAGCATAGAACAGAAACGTTATGATAAGAGTCAATATGCAGCAATAGATAATCGTGTTTACATATACGTGATTTTTCATTTCGAACCTTCTTTCAGCTATTCATATATCTTAGTATATGTGGAGAATTAATAATATACTACTTTTAAAGGGTGATTGCCCTTTTTTATGGATAAAGGGGATAAGCCCTCACTGATTTTACAAAAAAGCATATTTAATAAGTATAAGGAATAGCTTGTATCACCTTCTTAGAAGCTGAATACACAGTCATATTTCTTATACCGTAACCCCATAACCTCCTCTCACTTAAGGTATAGCCGTTCGTTTGGCTATACCTCTTTTTTTATATCTCGATACATAAGCGTATTTATCATTGTTATAGTTCGCGAAACACGGTTAATAGCGACAAAATTCATGACGCCCTTTTAATGAAGGGTGTTTTCAACCAAAATAGGGTTATTTTTTCCTCCTAATTGCTTTAAGCAACAGTATTTTGTAAAATAGGTATAAACAACTATTTGTTTTGTGAAAATTTCATCAAATTTCCTATTTATAATTCATTTGTCCTGTCGATAAAAGAATTATAAACAAAATAAGTTGGAGGTTTTTTAGAAATAACAGGTGAAAAGAACTATAAAAAGTCAGGATGGTATAGCTATATGAAAAGAAGAAATTTATTTCATAGTTTAAGAACAAAAATGATAATCATCATACTTTTTGCTACATTCTTTAGTACGATGATTTCGTTTAAGTTGCATGAAATTATTCATGAGTCAGGCATTTTTCCAGAAGCATTTGGTATTTTCGTAAATACGATTATTAATCTAGTTTTTGTGACGATTATTGTTTCATTATTTACACGACGAATCATCATATCTCCACTTAAAAAATTATTAAATTCTACAAAGAGAATTACAGAAGGCGATTTAGATATTGAAATTAATAAGGCTTCGAATGATGAAATTGGCCAATTGACAGATGAATTTATTTTAATGAAAGAATTTATAAGAAATTTAGTGCTGAAAGTAAACGAGACATCTGAACATATTAATGCATCTGCTGAAAAATTAACGGCGAATACAGTGGAAACAAGCTATGTATCAGAACAAATTTCTTCCTCCATTCAGAGTGTTGCAGCAGGGTCTGAAGAGCAAACGAAAGGAATGGAGTTCATTGTAGATTCTGTTGCAGTTGTTAATAACGAAATTAAAGATATTGCCAAAAATACAGAAGAAATGGTGAAAAACACGAATGATACAGTATTGAAGGCAAAAGAAGGACAAGAAGTTGTGGAGAGTACTGTTACTCAAATGAGTTTAATCCAGAATTCAGTGAAGGAATCTAATGACTCTATCGTATTATTACAGGAGCGTTCACAAGAAATTGGGCAATTTTTAAATGTAATCACAGAAATTGCTGATCAGACCAATCTATTGGCTTTAAATGCAGCAATTGAGGCAGCTAGAGCCGGAGAGGCAGGAAAAGGTTTTGCAGTAGTTGCTGAAGAAGTTAGAAAGCTTGCTGAACAATCTAATCAATCTGCTAAACAAATTGCTGTATTAGTAAATGAAATACAAAAAGATACCCTGTCGTCGGTTAAAACAATGAAAAGAGTGACAGAGGAAGTAAAGGATGGCATTAATATTACAAATGATACAAAGCAAAAGTTTAGTATTATTTCCAATTCTATGTTATCAATGAGCAGTCAAATGAAAGACATTTTGGATGCTGCCACTAAGATTTCTACGAATATTGTGGAGGTTGCAGGATCTGTGGATCAAGTTACAGGTATCGCGAAGGAAAATAGTCAAAATTCGATGAACGTATCGGAAGCCTCCCAAGAACAACTGGCAGCAATCGAAGAAATAGCTACTTCTACTAAATCTTTAGCGAAAATTGCCGACGATTTAGTGGAGTTAACAAAAACAATCCGTGTAAACTAAATTAAATGAAAAACAAAAAATAAGAATGGTCAAAAGATAAGTTAACATCTCCAGATAAATTCTACTGGATGCTAAACACTTTTGATCATTCTCTTTTTTTTGGGGGAATATAAAAGGGAATAATCGTTGTATGACATTTTAAACAGTTTTGATTCAATTTGATTAAAGTTAGGATTCAAAATAATAAATTTTACGAAAATGATTGTCGAAAGTTGTTATTTCATGCAAATACAAATATAATGGAGAATTGTAAATATGCAAATTACTTCTATTCATTTAGGGAGAAAATAAATATAAAAAATAATAGTTTTTAGTGTGAGAGGATTCAAGCCCCACTGTTAAAAGTTTTACTGAACAGGAGCAATGACAATATGTCCCCAAAAAATTCATCAAAAATAGATTATACACTTGTTCTAATATTAATGCTTTTATGTTTAACAAGTCTTACTGCTATCTATGGAGCGAATTCTGCTTATGTGTTAAAGCAGGTTTTATATTATGTGGTTGGTATCGGAATTATTATTGGAGTGATTCGGCTAGATTCGGATCAGTTAAAAAAATTAACTTGGTATTTATATGGTTTTGGTTTGTTATTATTAGTTTTACTTATTATTGCGCCAGAAAGTATTGCACGAAAAATTAATGGTGCGAAAAGTTGGTTTACGCTTCCTGGCTTTTCTTTACAGCCTTCTGAATTCGTTAAAGTGTTTTTAGTATTAGCGCTATCTCGATTAATTGTAGAACATCAAGAAAAATATATTGTGAAAACTTTACAAAGTGACTTTTTACTATTATTTAAAATTGGAGGAGTAACGGCACTTCCACTATTCTTAGTAATGTTACAGCCTGACTTAGGAACTTCTTTAGTGTTCCTTGCTATTATGTTAGGTATGGTATTTATCTCTGGTATCTCTTGGAAGATATTAACGCCTATTTTCTCCAGTTTTGCCGTTATTGCATCGGCAGTCCTATATATGGTTATTTGGCATTCGGATTGGATTACAACGTATTTTGGAGTAAAGGAATATCAAATGGGAAGAATCTACTCTTGGTTGGATCCATATACGTATCAGAGCACAACTGGATATCATTTAACCCAATCCTTACTTGCGATAGGATCGGGTCAAACGACAGGGAAGGGCATTGGCACTAGTGAAGTAGTACTTCCTGAAAATCACACCGATTTTATTTTTAGTGTGGTTGGAGAGGAGTTTGGCTTTATTGGCGCTAGTATTATAATTAGTTTGTTTTTCTTGCTTATATACCACATTACAAAAGTAGCATTGGAAACAAAAAATACTTTTTATACTTGTATGAGTGTAGGAATTATTAGTATGCTTTGTTTTCATGTTTTCCAGAATATTGGAATGACAGTAGGGATTCTTCCAATCACTGGTATTCCACTTCCTTTTATTAGTTATGGTGGTAGTTCTTTAATGGGGAATATGCTTTCTATGGGATTAATTTTTTCGATTAGATACCATTATAAAAAGTATATGTTTTCCAGCGATGAATAACAATTTTTTATTTGAGCATAACGAAAAGAGGCTGACAGGGTGCAGCCTCTTTTCGTTTATTCTTTCTCCATTCTTTAATGAGGGGGAAGAAAAGGAAAGAATAGCCATCATTTTGGGAAGTTAATGATATTGATAATCATTATCATTGGGTGTAATCTAATAATAAAACAATTTATTTTTATTGTCAATGTATATATAAGGAGGAATAATATAATGAATGAAAAATTTCGAGAAGAATTTGAAGCACTATTAAGTAATTATACAGAATTACTACTAGGAGATGAAAATAAGGAGTTAAATGAAAAAGTACAAATATGGATGCTTTATTCATTTATGTCGAAAAACATGCCAGGATTGGTAAAGCATTGGAATGCTAAATTTCCAGATGGTAAACAAACGATGATAGAAATAATATCCGAAATAAAAAAAATGAATGAGATAAGAAAACAAAATCAGAAATAAAACATATGCTATATAGAAAGCCTGGACAAAGTACAAAAACATACCACCAAATACGTAGGTGGTATGAATCAATAAGATTACTGAATAGTAGTATTGCCGTAAGGGAACTGGTTACTATAGCCTTTAAATTGCTGATAGGATTGTTGAAGCTTTTGCTGATCAGCTGCTTCAAGCTTATACCAGCCTTTTTGAAACATTAAATCATATAGTTCCCTTTGCATATTTTGCGTTTCAGTAAAAATCGATAATAAATCTTGATATAGTGGTTCATTACTTGCCTCATTTAATGCTGTTGAATAAGAGTCGGTTAAATATTTTTCCGTTGAAAGCATATCATTAGTGAAATCACGATCATTCATTTGTGGTGTTTTTGGTACCTGCGCTTCAGGATTTTGAATTGTATTTTGTTGGTTCATTTTCTTTGTCCTTCCTCACAAGATATTATTTCATATGTTTGATTGCTGATTCATCCATTCTCTTTTATGAGAAGCTACTCATTCTGCCAAAGACAAGGTCAAAATAAGGTTTGGCATTCTCTTTAGCAGAATGAGCAGTATGAATCAACAATCGCTGCAATTTAGTAAGTAATTATTGTGGTTGTTGAGACATGGGCTGATTGCTATCATTTAAGTGATTAAGTATTCTTTCATAATGATGCTGATGCATTTGTCCACATTTTTCAAGCTGTGATTTAATAGCCGGATCTTGGGCACTTTGAGCAAAAAAATGTGCTTTTTTCATTGCTAATAAATTCCAAGAGAGCATATCTGTTAAATAAAGGGAATCTTTGACTGTTACCATAACTGGTGGTTTCATCATCATCCCGTTTGGCTGAGTCATATTATTGGGTTGCTGTTGTTGCATTTTAATTTGACCTCCTAAAAACTATCGCTTTTTATATTGATTATTTTGACTATTGACTTTTCCACCACCATCTGTTTCAACGGTCGGACCAGCATTTCCTTTCACACTAGCCGCACTAACACCTGCTTTAGAAGGATTCTTTTTAAGACGGGCCATCTTTCTATTCACCTCCCTTTCTTGTTACATTTTTAGCATTTCCTATTTTTTTTATTTAATGAGCACATAGCTTCGAGATTATTATGTCCAGTCCTTAATTAGAAATGGTATATACGTAAAGACAGAAGGGTTTTGGTTAATAATTGACTATCTAAACAAAAGGCTGTTTTCTTATAGAATTGTTGCTTTTTCAAAAGGGAAAATAAACTAATTAGTAATACGGAGCAGCCTGAATACACGTAGACTCCTATGGGATTAGCGAGAAAGGCGAGACCCCGCAGTAGCTGAGGGAGGGCACTGAAAAAGTCTAGTTCTCCAAATAAAATGAGGTTT
>NZ_JVDT01000032.1 GCF_001076885.1 Bacillus sp. 522_BSPC | reverse complement strand
AGTAACTAAAGCCTAATTTTTCACTTATAACACCGAGAAATTAGGCTTTTTATATTTTGATTTCCTTAACGTTGTAAATCCGCATTTTCCTGACGCTACCCCTAAATAGGGAATTTCTTTTTCATGAATATATACTGGAACATTCCACTTATTAACAAGGGTCTGTAATGCGCCAATATGATCAAAATGAGCATGGGTTAAAATGATTGCTAGTGGTTTCTTCTCGTTGAAAAGTTGTTTTGTGTTTTTTAGGATAAACGACGCTGAATAGGGTATTCCTGTATCGATAAGGACCCAATCCTCTTTCTTCGGTCCTAATCCTGCAATATAGGCTATATTAGCAATTGCTGTTCGATAACCAAATACATTTTCTGCAATTTTCATTTCATGCCTCCACTTTTTACTTTTAGTGTGACCAAATCAATAAAAGAAACACCTCTTTTATAGTAGAGTTATTCCTTAACCTGTAGTGTAAAAAGAGTACTTAAAATAAAATTATTGATAATTGATAGGAAAAGGTGTACGATACAGTTAATTAAATAGTTATGATTACACAATACGTGTAATCGCCTTCGGGGTCGGGTGAAATTCCCAACCGGCGGTGATGAGTGTTCGTAAAACTCTAAGCCCGTGACCCGTTTTATGAGATTGATTATTGGCTAATTGCAATACTTTTTATTCGAATGATATAGCTAATTTATAAAACGGTGGATTTGGTGAGAAACCAAAGCCGACAGTAAAGTCTGGATGGGAGAAGGCAAATAACAGTAAACAATATGGTATGAATTATAGAATGAAAAGATTTTTCACAATTCTTTTTCCTGTTTTTCTATGGATTTGTTTTGTTGTATTTGGTGATGCTGTATAGTGGTGTGTTTTAGTTGACGTAATATGTGCTAACTATACGAAAGCTAAGAATCGTTCTTCCTTTTTTTCAAAAAGGATTTTGAATGATGTCCATTGACAGTGTTAGTTACAAACAACAATCGATAAAAGACAGCTTTTCTCTCATACAATACGTTTATTTAAGTATGTACTTGGCCCCGTATAAGTTTTTATACGGGGTTTTATGATGTTTTTTTCAGGGACTTTTAGAATTTAGTTCTATCCATTAAAAATGGTTGACCCCCATTAGCTATTTAAGAGCTTTAAAATACACGTTGTAGAAAGGAGGAAATTCCCCTTGTTTACTGGACTAGTCGAAGAATTAGGTGTTGTGAAGCATAGTAAAAAGACAGGGCATACGATTTCCATAGTGATTCAAGCAGAACAAATTATGGAGGATATGAAAATCGGTGATAGTATTGCCGTTAACGGTGTATGCTTAACGGTTACTTCCTTTGACTATAATTTATTCACAGTCGATGTTATGCCAAACACTTATAATGATACAACTCTTAGACTTCTAAGTAGTGGCACAGGCGTTAATTTAGAACGAGCGATGGCTGCTGATGGAAGGTTTGGTGGGCACTTTGTGTCTGGACATGTTGATTGTACAGGTACGATTATCTCCACACAAAAAGTGGAAAATAGCACATTGGTAGAAATTCAAATTCCAGAGAATCAAGTGCATCTAACCATGGATAAAGGGTCTATCACCGTTGACGGAACGAGTTTAACCATTTTTAAAACGACTCCTACTTCTATTTTCGTATCGCTCATCCCCCATACTTCTAAAGTCAGTATGATTGGGAATAGACGAAAAGGTGAGCTTGTTAATATTGAATTTGATCTTTTGGCCAAATATTTTTATTCCTTTATGAATAGAGACAAAGATCCAGTCGTAAAAAAAGAATCAAACCTAACTGCTTCCTTTTTAAGAGAAAATGGTTTTTAATCATGAATTTATACTATGAAAGGATGAAAACGATGTTTGATTCCATTGAAAATGCTTTAATTGATTTAAAAAAAGGTAAAGTTATCATTGTTTGTGATGATGAAGATCGAGAAAATGAAGGAGATTTCATTGGATTGGCAGATCATGTTACACCAGAAATGATCAATTTCATGGCAAAAGAGGGTCGTGGTCTTATTTGTGTTCCCATCCAACATGCTTTAGCAGATAAACTTCAACTCCCTCCGATGGTGACAAATAGTAGTGATCCGAGAAGCACTGCATTTACAATTAGTATTGACCATAGAGAGACATCAACAGGAATTAGTGCGTTTGAACGTGCCCATACAATAAGCAAATTGGTTGATGCAGGCGCAATTGCTGATGATTTTACAAGACCAGGTCACATCTTTCCTCTCATCGCAAAAGATGGTGGCGTGCTAAACCGCAATGGACACACAGAAGCAGCTGTTGATTTGGCGATACTTGCAGGAGCAAAACCAGTTGGAATTATTTGTGAAATTTTAAAAGAAGACGGAACAATGGCAAGAGTGAAAGATTTAAAGTTGATTGCTGAAAAATTTGATTTAAAAATGATTACCATACAGGATTTAATTCGATATAGACAAAGTTTATTACAAAAGGTGGAATAAATAATGAAACAAGTATTTGAAGGAAATTTAATTGGAACTGGCTTAAAAATTGGGATTGTTGTGTCCCGTTTTAATGAATTTATTACTACTAGACTTTTATCAGGAGCAGAAGATGCGTTAAATCGTCATGGAGTAAACGAGAATGACATTTCTGTAATGTGGGTTCCTGGTGTATATGAAATTCCTTTAGCTGCCAAAAAACTAGCTGCGTCTGGTAAATATGATGCGGTTATTACACTTGGCACTGTTATTCGTGGCGCTACACCTCATTTTGATTATGTAAGTAATGAAGTCGCAAAGGGTGTGGCTAATGTTTCGTTAAGTACGGAAATCCCTGTTATCTTTGGTGTTCTGACTACGGAAAATATTGAGCAAGCGATCGAACGAGCAGGCACGAAAGCTGGAAATAAGGGCTGGGAAGCTGCAGTTAACGCGATTGAAATGGGTAATTTATATAGCCAGTTAACAAAAGCTTAAAAAATAAAAACCTATAAGCGAGATAATCACTCGCTTATAGGTTTTTATTTCAAATATTACAATGGGATATATGAAAGTAGCATTCCACCAACTACACCTGTAATAACAATGATCCATGATGGAAGCTTCCAATAAACTAACATCGAAAATAAAATGGCTGCAAAAGCAAAATCGCTTGCCTGTAAGACACTACTAGTCCAAATAGGGTGATAAAATGCAGAGATTAGAATGCCAACAACTGCTGCATTTACCCCCATTAAAGCACCTTGAATTTTCGTGTTCTTTCTGAAGGAGTTCCAGAATGGAAGTGTTCCAACAACTAATAAAAAGGCTGGCAGGAATATGGCGAATGTCGCAAGTAGTCCCCCTCCCCATCCATTCAGAACTGTTCCAATATATGCAGCAAATGTAAACAAAGGACCAGGAACTGCCTGTGTTGCACCGTATCCTGCAAGAAATGCTTCTTCGCTTAACCATCCACCAGGGACAAATTCACGCTCTAAAAGAGGCAAAACTACATGTCCTCCTCCGAATACAAGAGAGCCAGATCGATAAAAACTATCAAACATGGCAATCCATGGGTATGTAAATAGCTCGCGTATTACTGGTAAAAGGAAAAGAAGGGCAAAAAATAATAATAAAGAAACACTTGCTACTCTTTTTGAAATTGGAAAAGTAACTTCTTCTTGAACTTGCTGCATTGTTTGCTGTTTATATAGAAAATAGCCGATTAAAGCTGAAAATATAATTACCCCTACTTGGGAAAAGACACTTTGCCATAAGAGTGTAAGCACTAATGCAAAGAGTGCAATCGTCTTTCTTTTTAGGTCTGGTGTTAAATTCTTGGCCATACCAAGTATCGCATGGGCAACAATCGCAACTGCAACTATTTTAAGACCATGTATCCAACCTGCATTCTCTATATCTAAGACCTCTATTACACTAGCAAAAATCATCAAAGCAATAACAGAAGGTAATGTAAAGCCTAAAAAAGAAATGATCCCGCCGAGGAGTCCTCCCCGTAAAATTCCTATCCCTATTCCAACCTGACTGCTCGCTGGGCCAGGTAGAAATTGACAAAGAGCTACTAAATCAGCATAGCTTTTTTCGTCTAACCATTTCCTTCGTCGTACATATTCATTGTGAAAATAACCTAAATGTGCAACTGGCCCTCCAAATGAAGTGAATCCTAACTTTGTGGAAATAAGTAAAATTTCTAAAAAAGTTTTACTTTTCTTCCATTGTTTTTCTTTTTCCAATGAGATACCTCCAATAAAATTAGTAATCTTTATCATATAGGAGGATATCTTTTTAACCAAGTTAATTAACGAAAAATTTACAAAAAATTAATAAAACGTCCAATGAAGAAATAGAATGTTCTCATTTCATCATTGAACAGTTTAGTTAACATAATGTTATTATCATAAACTTTCGATTGCTTTACTCACAGCTATCGTCAATTCTTCTGCAATCTCCTCTAATTTAGGCTGCATGATATTATTCGTTACATTCGGAAAAGTTCCTGTAGAATTTATTTCTAAATAACCCGTCATTTTTGTATAATTTGCATTCTTCACCTCTACCATAAAATAGCCATTGCCTTCAAAATGCTCATTAATCCCAACTAATTCAAAAGTAACCTTTGATGGTTCTTTCCATTCTAATATCTTTACTTTCATTTCCACTTTCTTCTTAAAAAGCCCCATATCAATTTTGAATTCCCAAGTAGAAACCGTATCGTTTATGATTTGATGGTAGATGTAGCCAGGTACTAAAGGAGCCCAGTTATTCATGGAGCGAACAAAATCCCAAACCTTTTTTGCGTTAGCGTGGACGATAATTGAATGCTTTTTACTTGGCATCGAAAAACACTTCCCTTATCTTTCATTGACAGACTAATCCCTTCTCTTGATGTAAGCACATGGGATATGGCCTCACTGCAAAGAAAAGGGATTATGTTTAGATCATAGACTATTTATATATATATTCTGTCAAATGTTAGATTATGAATTAGAATGATTTTAAGTTTACATAATATTATTATGGTATCTCTACATGTATTCTGAAATCTCTAAATCCATTGCCTTTTCCTTTTGCGAATCGGAAACATGTGTGTATTTTTGGGTTGTATTTAAATTTGTATGTCCAAGTAGCTCTTGTACAGTTCGGATATCTCGACCATCCCGCACTAAATGTGTTGCGAAGCTATGTCTTAACTTGTGACTAGATATTCCTTTTTCCTTCCATTTTAACTCTGGATATTCCTTTCCCATTTGATCGATAATCCGTTCTGTAATTTCTTGAATTCTTCTTCGAGAAATTCGCTTCCCTCGTCTTGAAATAAAGAGCGCATCCTCCTGCCCTTTCATTGGATAAATCCTATTTTCTTCTATATATAATTGTAATTCTTCCATTAGCCTTTTAGGTAACGGAATATACCGAGACTTATTTCCCTTTCCCAGTACGTGAATACCTCTTTTTTGATTAATAGAAGACAGATTTAAAGAATGGATTTCCATCACCCGAAGACCTGCAAACGCCATGAGGCCAAGAATTACTTTATTTCGTCTTTGATGCTGTTTTTGTGATACCTTTCCGACCATTTCAAAAAAGGACTTTAATTCGTTTTTTTCTAGGTAACTTGGCAGTTTTCCCTTTTGTTCTTTTGCGCTTTCCAAATCGATTGCTGGATTTTTTTGAACAAGCTCATAATCTACCAAACATTTATAAAAAGATCGAATAGCCGTTAATCTTCTATTTCTCGAACTAGAAGAATTTGCACGCTTCGTTTTTAATTCATTCATAAATAGGGTAATTTGTAATTTCTTCACCGTACTTAAATCCGTATATTCCTCCTTTTTGCGTGTAATAAATTCTAAAAAGAAATAAATATCCCGTAAATAATTTTCAATCGTAAATATACTGTAATCTTTATTATCCATTTCAGTCCGAAAAAGGGTTAGCTCTTCTTCATACCACGTAAATAATGTTTCCTTTGTAATCATATGTATATCCACCTAATTTATAAAGTAGTAATTTTAGTATACTATATTTCTTAAATAACCGCACATAAGAGATATTATGCGCGGTAATGTTGTTAAAACTCCTACGAAAGAATGAATTATCTATTTGTATGTAAATATGTAATAACCAATATCATTTTATCACTAAAATTGGGAGAATTAAGGATAATGATGAGAGGTGATTGGATGAAGCTTCTATTTGTTCTGCTTAGCCTATTAAATTTTTCGATGCTATTTATTCCTATCTTGGAATTAAATGAAATCAAATAGCTGAATCTAATCCTCTGACGAATTATTATCTATGGGAGATTTCACCTTCTTTATTCCTTATAGTTAAAATTAGCATTATCCTTTTTTCTCCTATACTTAGCTATCTACTTTTATAGTGAAAATAGGCGTTTTTAGTTTTTCATACTGTCAATTCCATTAATCTATCCTCCTTTTACATATAGTTTGGATCTCGAAAGCTATTAATTAATCATAATTATATTATGTAAACAAAATTAATTCTGTCTTTTCAATCGATTAAATATTAAAATAATCATATACAGTATATAAGGAGCTAGAATATGAGTGTACATAAAGAAATTACTAAACATGTAGAACAAGTGAATTCTCGCGTTATTCGTTATAAACAATTAGATCAACTGCGCGAATCCTTCATCGAAGAAGCGTTATTGCTTTGTAAAGCTGGGGAGACTTTTTCTGTTGGAAAAATAAATGTAGTGACGGAACAAATCAATGAGTTAGCTAGACTTGGTGTTGTTCCAACAAGAAAGAAAGTGACTAAAGAAATGGTTATTGATTTTGTTAATCGTTCTAAGTAAAAGAAAAAGCGTTAAAAGGAATTTCAACTATCTTCCAACGCTTTTTTGGTATCTTTATTCATAATTTTCCATGAATGGATGAAATCTAAAAATGGCCTTTCCAATAACAGCATCTTTTGAAATACATCCAATTTGCCTGCTATCCATACTATTTTGCCGATTATCACCTAGTACAAATATATGATCCTTAGGCACTTTGATTTTGATATTTTCTGTTAATCTTTGATTAGGAAGCAATTGGCTCTTATTTTGCTTTAAATAGGGTTCCTCGTATTTTTGTCCATTTATATAAAGAGTGTCATCTTGGATTTCAATCGTATCATCTGGTAAGCCAATAACTCTCTTAATGTAATCTTCTTTCTCAATCGGAGAATGAAAAACTATTGTATCAAAATGCTTTATATGACCTATTTTTGAGACAATAACTCGATCTTGATTTTCATATGTAGGCTGCATAGACTGACCAACTACTTTAACAGGAGTAAATATAAAGTTCCTGCATAAAAAGACAAAAACTAATGCACATACTAGAGCGATAATCCATGATTTTAGCTCTTTCTTAAATTCAGTATTATTTATATTAGCTCCTCCTTCCTAGTTGTCTTCCTTTCACTAATTTATACATGAGAATGTCGTCTACGTATTCATTTTCGGCAATTTTAAATTCATTTAGCTTACGACCTTCTTCTACAAAACCCATCCTTTTGTACAACGAAATTGCTTGATAGTTTGTTGAGAAAACGCCTAAATTTACTTTTTCGATAACAGGGTTTCTTTCTGCCCATTGGAGTAGTACCTCTAATAGTTTTTTCCCTATCCCTTTATTTCTATATTCATTGGTTATCATGATACTAAATGATCCCGTATGATGCAATCTCTTTCTTTCTGGAGATTGAAACACAAGAAATCCAATCAATTCACCGTCTATTTCTGCAACTAATAATGTTTCTCTTTCGTTACGTAAAATATTATTGATCCAATGCTGCTGTTCTTCTAAGGTATGATTAAACTCTTCGGCTAAAGTTATTAAGTAATCGCCTTCAGCGATAACGGTACGCTGTATTTTTAATATTGCTTCTGCGTCTATCCATTCACCATGTCGAATGAGGTATTCTTTTTCTGTTACAATTATCCCCATTTTATCCCTCCGAATTCATGGGAACCCATTATATTTTTATACTCTAGTAATAGTGCCTAATATTATTTTTGAATTTCTACTGGAATATTTATCCAAGCTAGTTATTACTATCATTATATCATAAAATCTAGTCGCCCTATTCCTGAGGCTTTCTTTTTTTTCTATAAAAAATCCAAATAATTAGTACGATCAAAATTGGGATGATAATTGGTGACAAACCAATAGTAAATACGGCTACACCAGATAAAAACGAAATAATCCCGTTAATCGTAGTAACAAATTGACTTTTTGCTTTTTGCCATGTATTTAGTGATTCCTTATTTTTAATAGCATCAACCTTTACTAACTCTTCTTCCAATTGGATAGTAACAGTTGAATAGTCCACATTATTTTGCAAATAGTTCATTCTACCTAAAATTTGTTCCTTTTCTTCTTGTACGGTTGCTAGGTCATTTGAAATTTTTAGAAGATCTTCGGTTTTTTCGGCTTGATCCATTAAGGTTAATAGTCGTTTTTCCACTGCCTCTTTTGCCTTTAATCTAGACTCGAGATCAACATATTCTTCTGTAACATCATTTCCTGTCACGTTCTTCTCTTTAATCTTTATGCTGTGCTTTTCTACTTCCTTTATATAGGATTGGAAATGAGACTGTGGAATTTTCACAGTAATCGAGCCATTTATATACTCGGTCCCGCTATCGTAAATAGATGACCCGACAACATAACCGCCAAGCTCGGTTGCTTTACTTTGAATCGTTGCTTCTACTTGATGGTAATCCTTCACTTGTAGGGAAAGGTTTGCATTGTAAATAACCATTCGATCATCTTCTGCATTTTTTGTAATGTCACTATCCTTGTTCTCATTACTTGTTTGCGCTAATTGTTCCTCTTTCACGTTACTAGAGTCTAAAGTAGCAATCTCATTTTCAGAACTGCCTTCAGATATTGCACTTTTTTGTTCAGAATTTTCGTTGCTGCAAGCTGTTAACAAGAATAAAATCAATAAAAATACATGAGTGATAACACGATAATTCTTCATTTATATTTCCTCCTACGTTCAGTTAATCTTTTAGACGGATTTTAAGTGAATTAGTTTCAAATTTATTACATTTTGATTACAAAAAATTGCGAAAGGTCTATCTTAATAATGACCTAGGTTCCTAAGGAAATTGGCTTTGCTAAATGATTAATTTAATAAATATAGGGATAATCATTTACACCAATTCTCTATGCTCTGTATATGATAATACAAGTTTACTTTCAGTGATAATTCCATTTGCTGAACATACAATGGTATAAAAATGAGTTGGAAATTACGCTTATATGGAGGGATATTAGTGGAGTTAGACAGGCATATGGAACTTACCTTTCAAAACCTACAAGAAAAGAAAATGACGTTTGAAATCGTATTTCAACGGATTCTTTCCTTTATGTCTCGAAATCCTGCTGGAAATTATCAATTAATGATTGGCACAGATTCACAAGTGCATGCAAAGCATACTACTTTTATTACGGGTATTGTTATAATGAATAAAGGAAAGGGAGCATGGGCTTGCATTAGAAAAGTAGTTTTGCCCAGGAAGGTTTTACGATTGCATGAGAAGATTTCCTATGAGACAACGCTAACAGAAGAAGTTGTTAGTCTCTTTACAGAGGATAAGAAAAACCAGTTAATAGACGTTGTATTACCATTTGTCTACCAAGGAGCCACTTTCTCTATTGAAGGACATATTGATATTGGAGCCGGTCGAAGAAATAAGACCCGTGATTTTGTAAATGAAATGGTAGCAAGAATTGAGTCAATTGGCATAGAACCGAAAATAAAGCCAGATTCTTTTGTTGCCTCCTCTTATGCTAATAAATATACGAAGTAAATTCCTCTTTCTCAGCAAAAAAACCTGTCCTAAATCAGAACAGGTTACGATAATCATTTTTCTTTTGTAGTAGCAATCTCTTCGGATATCTTTTTATTTTTATTAATAAAATGAATGATAAAGGTGATAATAAACGCAGCAATCAGAATGGCAAAAAATACATAGTGATCTAATTCAAAGCCGAAAATACTTGCAAACATTTTTGCCGCGATAATCCCAATTAAGACAAATGCAGTATTCTCAAGTTCAGGTACTTTTTCAATTAGAACGAGGAATAATTTCGCAACAGTTCTCATCATTAAGATTCCAAGCATACCACCTATTAAGAGAATCCAGATTTCATTTGATACAGCAAGGGAAGCTAGTATACTGTCCACAGAGAAAGCTAAATCCATTAACTCTACGGAAATAACAGTAGCCCAGAATACACCGAATAGCCGTATTGTCCAGCTATCCTTTTTAATTGCTGATGCATCCTCATCTCCATCACCAATCCAGAAATGCTTAATCACAATCCAAGCTAAGTATGCAGCCCCAACTACTTTAATCCATGTAAAGTGGATTAAATAAACGCCAATTCCAATAAAGAAGAATCGGAAAAAGTAAGCGCCAAATAAACCATACGTTAATGCTTTTTTCTGTTTGTCTGGCGGCAAATGTTTAACCATAACCGCTAAAACAAGCGCATTATCTGCTGATAATAATCCTTCTAAAATAACTAACGATCCAATTAAGCCCCAAGATACTGGATCTGTTAATACTTCTCCCCACATCTTCCAGTCGAAAAATGAAGCATAGGTTGATAATATCTGGTGTAAAACGTCCACTTAATAAGCCTCCATTAAATAAATGTAATCATATGGAAGCTATTATACTCCTATCATTTTCAGATAGCAACTATTAATAGAAAAGCACTAAAAGAGAAATGTTTATTCTTCATAAATCATTTTTACTGTCATACCGCCATCTACCATTAAATTCGTACCAGTGATAAAGTCGTTTTGTGGGTTTGTTAAAAAGAGACAAGCTCTTGCTATATCCTCTGGTTTCCCTACTCTTTTTGATAAATGTTGTTCATGATCGATTTCACCGAGATTATTATAGTCTTTTGTTTCAATCCAGCCTGGTGAAATGCTATTTACGGTTATATGTGCCTCTGCAAGACTATTCGCTAATGCATGAGTAATGGCCATAATGCCACCTTTGCTTGCACTATAGCTTTCTGTATTTGGCTCAGACATATAAGCTCTACTAGAAGACATATTAATAATGGAGCCACCGTTCTTTTGGTCACGCATGATTTTGGCCACTTCTCTTGAACAGAGAAATACGCTTCTAAGATTCGTATTTAGGACATCATCCCATTCCTCGATTGATAACTCGTAGAAGGATTTAAAAATCCCTTTTCCTACATTATTAATCAGAATATCAATTTTTCCAAATGTATTTTTAGTCATGTGAACCAAATGAATAATCTCCGCTTCGTTTCGGACATCTGTTTTAATAAATAATGCTTTCTCTTTTGCATCAAGCTGTTCAAGAAGTTGATTTCCTTGAGATTCATCTATATCTGCTAGAACAACATATGCCCCTTCTTGTATATAGGCTGTTGCAATCGCACTTCCGATTCCATTGCTAGCACCTGTAACAATCACAACTTTATCTTTAAACAAAAGTATCTACCTCCCTATATATAAATGAAAAGTATCTATATTAATAAAAAAACGATAAAAAAAGCAAGCTAATTTCTCAGCCTGCCTTTTTTGCTTTTATTGTTCAGTGATTTCTACTTTTTCCATTACATCGCCATTTTTCATCGCTTTAACTGTAGACATACCAGAAGTAACTTGTCCAAATACAGTGTGAACACCATTTAAATGTGGCTGAGGCTCGTGAACGATAAAGAATTGGCTGCCGCCTGTGTCACGACCTGCATGTGCCATAGAAAGTGAGCCTTCTACGTGTTTATGAGGATTTCCAACAGTTTCACATTTAATAGTGTAACCAGGACCACCTGTTCCATTACCGTTTGGATCTCCACCTTGGCTCACGAAACCAGGAATGACGCGGTGGAATGTTAGACCGTTATAGAACCCTTTATTAATAAGTTCTACAAAGTTAGCTACTGTTCCAGGAGCTTCATTTGGATATAATTCAAATTCGATGTTTTCGCCATTTTGCATTAATATGTATCCTTTTGTTGCCATGTTTACCATCTCCTTAATTCAAAATCAGCTTTTATCATATCATCTTTTGCTTAAGAAAGAAAATAAAACGTTTATTTCCTGATTCATTCTTTTACTTTTTCAGGTTCCTCGTAATCAATTCCTTTTGTATCAACTGTAACTTTTTTCATTTTTATCTCTTTTAGAGGTTTGTCCAGCTCATCTCTATCTGCTGCTACAATCTTATCAACTACATCCATTCCTTCTATTACCTTACCAAATGGTGCATATTGGCCATCCAAATGGGGGGCATCTGCTACCATAATAAAGAATTGAGAGCCTGCTGAGTCTGGCATTTGAGATCTTGCCATACTAAGGACGCCTCTTTCATGCTTTAAATCGTTCTCAAAGCCATTCTCTGAAAATTCTCCTTTGATGGAATACCCTGGATCACCTGTTCCATTTCCATTTGGATCTCCACCTTGGATCATAAAATCAGGAATTACTCGATGGAAAATCAATCCATCATAAAAGCCTTTATTGATTAATGAAATAAAGTTATTCACTGTATTAGGTGCTTTATCTGGATACAGCTCCACTTCAATTTTAGAATCATCCTCCATCGTAATGGTTACAATTGGATAATCATCAGAAGATATAGTTTTACTTTTTGCTTTATTCTCTTCATTTTTTGGTGCGGTATCCTCCTGTGTTGCACATCCTGTCAGCAATAATAGCAAGGAAGCACAAAATACAATCATTATCGATCCAGTCCGTTTTGTTAGCACTATGAGACTCCTCCTTTACTCCGTTACTTTCCCATTTTAGCGAACTCTTTCTTTCTATACAATAAATAATGTATTTAGGTAAAAAAAGAATTGCCATCATTCATTATATGGCAATTCTTTTTTACGCAAAATAATTTAAAAGATAAGATGCTAGATAGGGTGAATGGATGCGAATTGCTAAAGATGGTGGTTTACTGCCATTGACCAATTCTATTGGAAAGCCAAACCAAACAACTTTATGATCGATAATTACCACAGGAAAGGGAATTTCAGGTGTAGTAACGATTTTCGCTTTAGAAAAAATATGTTTCCATTCTTGATTTAAAGTTTCCTTCGAATGGGGAATAGATACGAATATCTCTTTTTGTGAACGAGTCAAATCTTTTGTTAATAAATCAATTCTTTGCCCATGTGTCCAATAAAGTTTGGGATTCTTTTGCTTAATCCATTCGCCAATATGTTGGTTAGTAACAACTTTATTAATTTGTTCTTGGTGATTGATAAGCTGACGAATCGTTTTGCGGTGATCAATCATTGTTTTGATAAAGCTTCTATTGGCAATATGAATAAATTTCCCTTTTGCTCTACTAATTGCCACATTGATAAGCCGTTCACTCTCTTTTCCAGTTAAAAGCATTCCAGGACGAGAAAAAGAAGGAGCTTCTACACTGTCAAATACAATAACATCTCTTTCGCTCCCTTGAAAACGATGAACGGTAGCTACTATTAAACGCTTATCAGCCATTGCTTCTGGGAAAAATTCGATTGCCATTGCTTCCATTATTTCCGCCTGTGCCCTGTAAGGTGTAACATAGCCAATACTTGCTTCTTTTTCCTTTAAAGACTCTTGGATTACTTGTAAGGCAAGTAAAAGATGTATATAATTCATTCGTGATTTAGAGGCTTTTTCAAAAGTTGCATAGGACCCAAAATGACTAGAGTCCAATAACACACTGGCATTATCCTTAAAGGGCGATTGAGCAGCGATTGGTTTTCTCTTTTTTTCGACGTTCTTATAATCTCCTACTAATGAATGATAGATATATTTATTTGTAAATTCAGAGATGGATGGATGCATTCTTCTTTGTTCATTTAACAATAGAAGCTGTGGATGCATGGAGGAAGTATGTACTGTATCAGCTACTCCCGTTGCATGGAAGATATCTTCCTTTAACCATCTGTTTACAATAGCATGGCGGCTTGAGGCAATTGGAGGTAATTGCTTGAAGTCACCG
This sequence comes from Bacillus sp. 522_BSPC, assembly GCF_001076885.1. Lineage (GTDB taxonomy): Bacteria > Bacillota > Bacilli > Bacillales > Cytobacillaceae > Niallia > Niallia hominis. Next base: position 2,285 of record NZ_JVDT01000032.1, on the reverse strand, counting down.
CATATAATGATTCTCTTTGCAAGAGATGCGGAAAATGCCACCTGTGGGATATATGCCATGCTTGCTTCATCCACGATAACTAAATCATACTCATCTTCATAAATAGCTGGGTCTGTCGCAGCCTTTGCTAAGGTGGTCCCGACTATTTTCGCTTTTTGTACAAACTGTACTTCTCTTTTGCGGATTTTTTCCATTACATTTGCCAGTTTCTCTTCCATTTCTAAGAGCTGGGAAGAATCTCTAATTGTAAATGCATTGGCAAGATCTGATTTAAGCTTTTGCTTTTCTTCGATAAACTGTTGCCTTTGTTTTGCTAGATCCATATCTTTTTTATCTAGCAAAGAGCTAGAAGTAATTTGCTCTTGTTCCAGATTGCCATTACTGCTATTTCTCCCGTATCGTAGGATATCTCCCAGTTTAAAACGGTCTTTTTCTTTAATGGTTGTGGTTATTTCTGTTAGTAGTACATCCACTGCTTGATTACTTTGCGCTAGAACAAGAATTCTTTTTCCTTTCCAATAACGTTGTAATGCTACTCTTGCTAGCGTATAGGTTTTCCCAGTTCCCGGTGGTCCCCATACAAAGGAGACAGGATTATATTTACACCTTAATGAAAGCTCATGGACATGATTTTTCAGCTCTTCTGTAGGATGCTTTGTTGCATCATTTGGACGCATCAATTTTACAATTCTGCTAAGCTTTCGTTTATTCTTTTTAATCGAATCAAAGCGAATTTGTAGCTGTTCTAGAAGCTCCCAAGGATCATGGGACAAATAGGCTTCAGCTATATACTCGCCAATCATCTTTTCCAAAATGACAAGAAGGCTCTTTCCATCTGCCGATAATACTCGCCCTTTTACTGCAAGAGATCCCCAGTGAAGGATTACATTTGAGCCAATAGGAACTTTTAAATTGCCGATACTTTCAAAATAATAAGTAAAATCATTCTCTGTATTTAATCGTATTCCATTATATAAAGCCACTTTAGATTGGCCGAATTTTTTTAAATGATTTATTTCTATTTGAAGTGCTTGCTGCCATTCTTTAATCGTCTTAATAATATTTGTCATTCCACTAATTCCTTTATAAAAAATCGATTGTATAATTATAACACTTATAAAAAAAGAAGGATAGAAAATGGAGTACTCCATTTCTATCCTTCTTTTTAGCAGTTATCCTTCTGTTTTTCTATATATGCATCTATTTTTGTATCTAATCGTTCTAAGCTTTTCAATGCTCTTTCCTTTGTTATCGTGCGATAGTGATGATGTCCTCCAGGCTCTTCATCCTTTTCATCTGCCAATTTTACGATTTTTTGTAAAGGAGAGAGTATGACGGAGCCTCCTGGAATAAAACTATCGGTATGAAAAAGGACAGCTAATGCGATTTCTTTCGCTTTTACAGGATTTTCACCTAAACGAATTAATAATTTATGCGCTCTTTCTGCTCCTTTAATTGGATGAATGTCATTTTGTCTATATAATTTATAATCCCATTTCCCATCTTTATACCAAGTGTAATGACCCATGTCATGTAAAAATCCGGCTTTAGCTGCATTATCGACATCGACATTTGATTCTTTTGCCATTTCAAAAGCATGATAAGCAACTGCCAGAGCATGAGCTAAACCTGAACGTGTAATATATTTTTGAGCAATATGGTGGTTATAAATATCGATAAGTTTAACATCTCTCATCTCCGACACTTCCTTTCTTTATTTGAACCCATAACTTAATATGTTTGTGCAGGTCTGTTGCTATTAATTAAACCTATTCTCCTTTTTCGCTACGATGACACATGGGCTAAAGCTATTACTTTTCCATCTAGCGTCCATTGTTTTGCATTTATAAAAAAACACCCAAAATGGGTTAATGTTTCATTCTTTCCTCGCATCTTTAAAAAAGTATTTTTCCTATTATATTATATTTTTAATAAAATGATAATAAAAAACACCTAAATAAGGATGAAAACTTGAAAACAAGTTTTAGTTATATTTGACTTAATGATATTTTGTTTTTAAATTTTTATAATATTTTGAATGCGTAAAATTTAATGGGATATTCTCGTAAATTTACTAGCTGGGAAAGTTTTTTATAGAGGCTATTTTCCACTCAATTTATATATTTTGCTCAAAATAGTTCCATTTTAACAAGACTATAATTCAATCATTAAAAATTGGTTGCCTAGCTAAGAAGAGAGATTATATGTATAATATTATCTTTTATTTCATTCATAGGATTAAAAAAGAAGCTGGGACAAAACTAAATAACTAATCTTTAAAGACG